>REEF01000237.1 GCA_007695205.1 Planctomycetaceae bacterium | reverse complement strand
CTAGCGCCGATGAGCACGATCTTTTCGTACCATCCGTTTGCTACCCGCCGCAGATCCGCTGACGTGCGGCTCGCCGAAAGTCGATTCCGGCTGCGTGTCCGCCTCGGTCGACGTCCGACGATCGGCCGCCGGCTGCGGAACCGGTTGGGGGCAAAAATACTTGCCCAAGGGCCCGGCCAGCAGCGCCGGCAGGAAGATCAGGTCGCCGATCAGCGCGGCACACAGCAACAACAGCATCATCGTACCGAAATACTGAGTTGGGGTGAAGGTGCTGAATGCGAACACCGCTAACCCCAAGCCACCGATCAGCGTAGTCTGCGTCATGGCGGCCGCGCACCGCCGATATGCCTCGACAATCGCTTTGTGCCGCGACATCCCGGCCGCGATGCCGTCGCGGAACCAGGTCAGGAAATGGATCGTATCGTCCACTGCGACACCCATCGCCACGCTGGCGGTCATCATGGTGCCGATGTCGACCAGCACATGAAGATGGCCCATCATGCCGAAAATCAGGACGATGGGAAAGACATTGGGAATCATCGAAATCATGCCGCCGCGAACGTTCAGCAGGTTTCGCCAGGTCCACGGCCCGCTGCGTAACAGCACCATCATCACCAGCGCGATCATGCAGAATGCCCAACCGATGCTTTCGATCAGACTGTTCAGTAGCTCGCGTTGGGCTTTGTACACGATCGGCACGACCCCCGTGTAGACCACATGGACCGGATGCCCCTGATCCACGGCCGTGAGGGCACCGGGCATCAACGGATCGAAGCGATGGCCGCGGGCATCGATCAGCAACCGGGCATGCTGGTGCAGGAAGTCCAGCTCTTGTTCGGGGCGATCGTCCAGCAGCACGACGCCGTCGAAGTGTTCGGTCAGATACTGCTGCCATTTCTCCGACGTATAGAAATCGGGGGCGGCTTCTCTCGGTTGCGGATTGATCATCACGTTGGCCCCGGCGCAAACCAGCAGATCGCGCAACGTGTCGGCAAAGATCCGAGTCTGGTCGATCGCGAACTCGGCAGGCTCGTCGCGCCCTCGCTGCTGATCCCGGACGGTCTCATGCTGCTCGGGATAGCCCAAGACGGCGATACGTGCTCGGACCGCACCTCGTCCCTCGCGCTGCTGGTCCAAGCGTTGCAGGAGATCCAGTCGCATGTCGTAAGCCATCAGCACCGGCTCGACCGCCCGCTTCAATTCGTAGACGAACTGCCCGTAATCGACGTTCATCAACGCGCCCAACCGCAGGCTGATCCGCCACAATTCGCTGCCCGCATAGGGGGCTTCGCGATCGATCTTCAGGTAGTCCGTGGCCAAGTACTCGCCGCGATGCTCTTCCAGCTTGCGGTTCATCAGCGACCGGACCGGGTTGCGGACGGTGGCGAATCCGGGTGGGGGCAGATCGGGTGCGATCGTCGGCACTGACATGCCATGCCCGACGACCCCTTGACCGTCTTCACCAAAGGTGGCCTCCAGCACGCCCTGGATCCGCGCCGTGATCTCCATCCGCTCCAGAAAATTTAGCTGGAATCGTTCGTCGATCGGCGACGCGTCCGCCGCGCGGGCCTCGTCCGGTCGGGACGATCGTATATGGTGCGGTTGGACCCGGATCACCAATTCCATCGGTACCAGTCGGCCCAGATTGTCTTCCAGCCAGGCATAGTCCCGGATGATCTTCGCATCGCCATCGAACAGCTTGATCAGATGGACGCTGGTATTGAGTTTGGGCAGACCCATGGCGCAAAGGACAAAGATCACCAGGCATGTCCCCGCGACCCACGCGTGTCGCCGGGCGATGAAGTTGCCGACGCCAATCCAGAAATTCAGCAGATGCCGCTGAAAGCCGCCTCGCCGTACCTTGCCATCATCCCCGCGGACCGTGTGGAAGCGCGGCGGCCATAGCTGCAAGGCACTGGGCAGGAACGTAAACAGCAAGATCAGCGTCGCCATCACGCCGATCGCCGAATAGAAGCCGAAGTTACGGATCGGCAGGATGTTGCTGGTATTCAAGGACAGCAGCCCCAACGCCGTGGTGAATGCCGCCAACGTACAGGGACGCCAACCATGTGCCAGAGCGCGGCCCGCCGCTCCCTGCACACCATACTCCTCCACCGCGTCCCGATAATAGTTCACGATATGAACGGCGCCGGACAGGCCCAGGACATAGACCAGCGAAGGCATGGACATCACGATCGCATCGACCGATCCTCCCGCCCACCAGACGATCCCCAAGCTGGTGATGGCGCTCAGACCTCCGACAAAGAAGATCATCATGGTGATCTTCAAGCTGCGGAAACACAGCAGCGATAGCAGGATGCCGACCAGCGCGGAATAGCTGACCAGCCGAGCCAGCGTGATGGTCCCTTCCTCGTCGATCGCCACATTATCGACCGGCGGTCCGCCTAGCTTGAGTTCCTCGGGCGAGATCCCGGCGTGCTGCTCGGCCAGTTCCAGCAACCGACCTTGAGGTCGACCCAGTAGCGGTCGTCCGATCACACGTTTCAGGTCGCGTTGCCCCGGTTCGCTGAGCGTCAGCACGATGCACGTCTGCTGGCCGTCGGGCCCGAAAAGGATGCCCGTTAATCGCTCCAGTGCCTCGGCTCGAGCCTGCTCGGCGGCAAATTCCGGGGCCATGCCGCGCGGCCACAAAGGACCGTCCTCGGCCGCCAGTTCGTCCACCAGGTCCGGGCCGGTCGTGATCGACTTGAACAACCGGGCCATCAGCTTCTGGGGGTCCGCATGAAACTCGTTGGGCTGCTCGTCAGTAGCCGGTCGCCCGACCCTCGCTTTCAACTCGCCTTCGGCCGACCGCTGCCCTAAAACGTTGCGGCGAATGGCCCGGTTCACCCAGCCCATGAGATTGGTGCGACCGCTCCACTGGTACAGCTCGCCGTCGGGCGTGACGAAGTACCATTGCTCCTTGTCGCCGCGAAGCCATTTTTCGCCCAAGCCGCCCCAGTTCTCGAAATAGTCGCCGACCGATCCCAGGCCCAACGCGTCGCCGATCTCGCGAGCCCGCTCGCGCTCCAATTCGGCTCGTTCTTCCTCGGTCAGTTCCTCGAACGGTTTCCGCTCCCACGGACGTACTTCCTCGCCCGGGATGTCGACACCTAGCCCTGGAATCGCCTGCGGTACCACCTCGTGACGCAACCTGTCGACCAGCCTGTGAAACCGAGGGTCCTCCTCCGTACATCCAGGCCAGGTGGCGATGACGAACTGTTCGCCCAAGAAATGGCGACCAAACCACTCCAGGTCCGCCGTCTCGGGAAAATCCGCTGGCAACCAATCCTTGACGTTGTTCTGCATGCGCTGCAACGACATCCGCGCACCGCGCAACGCGAAAGGCGCCAAGAAAAAGACGATGCATAGAACGATCAGTGCGCGACGGGCAAAAAAGTTAGGCTTCATGAACGAGCACTGCCGGTTGTTAGCGTTAGGTACCTGCGACCATTAAGAATATCGGTCGACCGCCCCAACGTCTACGGCTATCGACCACGCGGTAATAACAAGTCGCTCGCCGGTCGACTTCTTAATCTGTGCAACACTCACAGAATCGCCAGATACCCAAGCCTGCCTAGTTGCCTCGGTTTGCCAAAGCGAGGTGCCTTGATCCATTCGTGGTGACGCCTTCAGGCGTTCTTCACTCTATCTAGAGAAAAAACGCCTGAAGGCGGCTCTCTTCATCCGCCGCCTTTAAGCACCCGGCCAGAAGTTTCTTGTCATTGAAGGTAGCCTTGCATGGGGGGAAGCAACGGGGTCGGGAGTCGTTTTCGGCCAACGATCTACCACATGGGAAGCGGCTCACCCTAAAACGACTCCCGACCCCTTCCGCCCGATTCCACCAAGAAATATATGGCCGGGTG
>REEF01000461.1 GCA_007695205.1 Planctomycetaceae bacterium | reverse complement strand
CAGTGTCTGCACCCGATCGGCTGCTTCCACCACGTCGATCGACGTATCGCTGTACAGCGTTACGGGCGGTCCGTTTTCGGTGAACGTCGGATCGGTGCCCGTCGCCGTCAGGGTGGGCGGGGCGTTCACCCCGACGACCGTGACCGTCGAGGCCACGTTCAAGGTCGTGGTATCCTGCCCGCCGTCGGCCGTTCCGCCGCTGTCTTGAATCGATGTCAGCGTCACCGTGCGGGTGTCGCCCAACGGATCCTGGCTGGTATTTTCGTACTTCAGACCGTCGACCAACGCCTCGGCCTCGGCAACGGTCATGTCGCCCGTCTTGGTCAGAGTCATGGTGGCGGTTCCGCCTGATACCGTCACGCCGTAGTCGATCCCACTGGCCGCCGTCGTCCCGTTGGCTCCGTCAATCAGCGCCACGTTCGTGCCATCCACGACCAGAATCTCGTCGGCCCCGTTCTCCAGGCCCGACACGGTCAGCACCAGTGTCTGCACCCGATCGGCTGCTTCCACCACGTCGATCGACGTATCGCTGTACAGCGTTACGGGCGGTCCGTTTTCGGTGAACGTCGGATCGGTGCCCGTCGCTGTCAGGGTGGGCGGATCGTTCACCGCCGTGACGCTGACCTGCGCCGTGACGGGGGGCGTCGAAACGGCTCCGCTGTTATCTCGGGCGACCACCGCAAAGGCATCCAGCGTGCCGTTGTCGTTCAAGGCCGGCGTCCAGTAGGCGTTGTTCAACGCGTCGATCGTGTCGTTGCTGCCGGAAGCGAAGGCCGTCGCTGAACCGGCATCGACACCGATTTTCAGCGAGCCGCTTGCCACCGACTGGACGACAAAGGCCGTCACCGTCCCGTCCACATCCGCTTCGTCCCCCTGGGCTGACAAGTCGGCGAAGCTGATCTCCACCTGGGTATCTTCCAACGTCGTGGCGACCGAATCGGCAAAGGCGGTCAGCGTTGGTGGGGTGTTGGCCTCGGTCAACAGGACGTCGCCATCGGTGTAATTGATGCGAAAAACAGTGTCACCCACCGTGAAGATGTCGTCGTCATTCAGATCCGCCGTTCCGTCGGCGTTCTGGAACACACCGTCCAGCGTGATCGTTGGGGCTGCGCCCGTGGTATCCACGATCTTGAAGACATCGCCACTGCCCGCAGCAGGGACACTGTCCAGCGTCAGCACCAGGCTCGCGCCGCCCAATGTCACCGTCCGTTGGTCCCCGTTGACGATCAACTGGTCGAAGCTGGTTCCGTTCAGGTTGACCAGAAAGCGTGAGGTGGACGCGAAGGTCATCGAGCCATTGACTTCGAAGGTGCCTGTCCCCGTCGATCCCGGCGACAGATCGCCCTGTACCGTCAACGTTCCACCCGAAAACGCATTGCCCGAGACGTTCTCAGTGATCTCGGTCCCCTTCAACACCAGGTCCAAAGTGCCCTCGGTCGAGGTGATGGGTTGGTTCAGGATGACCCTATTGTCGGCATCGAGTGTCAGGATCGATCCATCTTCGTTACCGCCATCAGCCGACTTGGTGATCGGGGCATCGACCGTGATGACGCCCGGTGTGGTCGTTCCCCCACTCGCCGTCACGATGGTGACGTTGGAGCCGGCGTTCAACGCGGCGATGATGTCGGCTGCGTTCAAGGTCGTTGTGGTGTCGTTTGCGGTGGGAGAAAAATCCACCGGTCCCGGATCCCCGGAACCACTGGACGTGATGTTGGCCGTCGTATCGGTGATGGTGATGTCCTCGGGGTCCAGCAACCAATGTCCTGCCGTGCCCGCTGGTGCGGACAGATCGGGCGTCGTGGCAACCAGCAACTGGTGGCCGGAGGTCTCGATCAAGCCACCATCCCCCGCCAGAGTTCCGCCGCGGGCGGTCAGCGTGCCGGAAACGCGAGTCACGCCATCGGACCACACCACGATCGTGCCGCCGTCCCCGCGGGTAATCGCGTCAGCGCTGACCGAAACGTCGCTACCGACATAGGTGGCCCAGGCATTGCGGATCGAGGGATTGGCGCCCAGAAAATCGCCACCGATCAGTACGCGACCTCCACCCCCTTCGCCCGAGGCGTCGATCCGGGCATCGCCGTACAGCCCGACTCGTTCACCCAACAGGAACACTTGGCCACCCACCCGGCTATCCAGTGGGTTCGAGACATCGATCGTTCCCGACACCAACAGCGTCCCGCCAGCACCCGCATCCAGAGTCACATCCGCGCCACGACTGGCGATGCGCCCCTCGACAAGTATCGACCCAGCCGTTGCATAGAAACTGCCGCCATTCAGGTCGACTTCTCCACTGAACGTCAGCGTGTCCTTCGGGCCGGCGGTCAGAGAAAAATCCGTGGCCCGCAGTTCTCCGAAACCGGTCACGAGGATCTCGTAGCCGAGCGTTGCTTCCAGCGGGTCACTACTGGAGAAATCGATCCGTAGCGATTCTACACCGGTTGTGTCCTGTACACGCACAGAGGACACCGTCGACAAATGGACGGGCTCGGTGGGTTGGCCGTCGATCGTCAGCTCAAGATACTCGCCCCGCCGCGCCAAGTGAAAACTGTCCGCGGCACCATCGTCCGCTTGTGGCCCGGCGTCGATAACCAGATGGCGAAACGGTTCGACCCACGGAACCGTATCGACGCTCAACACCCGGCGATCTTCCAATTCGCGCACGAACAGCGAGGGGAACAGCGCAGCACGATGCTGCCGCGCCGTCTCCCGATTCGCACGTTTGCGTCGCGACCGCAGAATTGTTTGAAGCCAAGAGGCTAATTTCATCCGTCGGATTCCTTCTCCCCGGTCTTGCTCGGTTCCTGACAAGGCAAATAACCAGTACTTCTTGATTCCATCAGTTAGGCAATTCAGAGAGCCTGTGCCGATACCGACATCCATTCTGATGAATCGGGTGATTCATGGACGACAAAAAAGAATGAATACACCAATGATAGTGCCGACTGAAAGAAACATCTTCTATTTTAGTAATCATTCCGCATAAGTCATCTGTTTTGGCTAACGTCATTGATGCATCGCATGGTTCCTTCGCCCCGGGGGCAAAGGAAGCGGCTGGGAAAGCTCACGAAATGGAAAGGCGTTCGCGAATCACAATGAATTCTTCAACCGGGTGCCAAGCCAAACCGTGGGGCTTTCCTCGAACGACCGAACTTCGCCAGGGGGGGTTTGTGCGGACGCTGGCGGTGTGGGCAACGCTCTGGCTGGCCGCTTCCGCTGGCGGGACAGAACAACCTGGACTGCCGCTTGGCGGACAAGGCGACCGGGATGACCTGTTGCGGGTCCAATCAGATCGACGATCCGCCGAGGAAGGTGGGAGGCCGTCGGCCGGTCCCCCGCACCGTTCCATCTCGAAACCGGTTTTGGTGCTGTCGACTTCGCGTCGCCCGGCGGCAAAGGAGATTCCGTCGAGGATGGCAGAGGAAATTCCGTTAGGGATTGCGGCCGAAGGTGACGAGTCGCCCTTCTTGATCGATTTTCGCCGGCGACCGATCACCGACGTGAAAACGAGTATCCAGCCGCGCTCGCCGAACGTTCCAGACAACGTGGCCGAAACACGACTGGACGAGCTAGGAGCCGTCTCGTATGACTCCGTATTGGTGCGTCGCTGGATGGGGCTGCGATACTGCTGGGACGCGCCCGCACTGTACCACAATCCGCTTTATTTCGAAGAAGTCAATCTGGAGCGTTACGGGTATGGACCGCGGGGTTTTCGGGTCGTCCAACCGGTGATCTCCGGTGCCCACTTCTTCGCCACCGTGCCCACTCTGCCGTACCAGATGGCAACCAATCCACCTCGTCCGCCCGTCTATACCTTGGGACACTACCGTCCTGGCAGCCCCGCTCCCTACCGCACTCATTACCCCCCGTT
>REEF01001095.1 GCA_007695205.1 Planctomycetaceae bacterium | reverse complement strand
ACCCGGACAGTTTTCTGTACACCTTCCGTGACGCTTTCGGTCAGCCTCAGCCCGAAGGAGTCCGCCCGTTGCGCGGTTGGGACAGCCAGACCACGCGTCTGCGCGGTCATGCCAGCGGTCACTATCTCACCGCCATCGCTCAAGCGTACGCCAGCACGGTCTACGATGCCGAGCTGCAAGTGAACTTCGGCCAGAAGATGGACTACATGATCGACACGCTGTACGAGTTGTCTCAGAAATCCGGTAAGCCGGTCGAGCAAGGGGGCCCATACAATGCCGACCCGACAACCGTTCCGCCCGGGCCGGGCAAAGACGGCTATGACTCCGACCTGAGCGTCGACGGCATCCGTACCGACTACTGGAATTGGGGTACGGGATTCCTTAGCGGTTATCCGCCGGACCAGTTCATTATGCTCGAACATGGCGCCACCTATGGCGGCAGGAATGACCAGGTTTGGGCGCCGTACTATACGCTGCACAAGATCATCGCCGGACTGCTGGATTGCTATGAGGTCGGCGGCCATGAAAAGGCCTTGCAGGTCGCCAAGGACATGGGCCTTTGGGTTGCTGCCCGCCTGAAAGTCCTGCCGACTCAGACTCGCATCAGCATGTGGAACCGCTACATCGCCGGTGAATACGGGGGCATGAACGAGGTCATGGCACGTCTGTACCTAATGACTGGCGATAAGCGTTTCCTGGAAGGTGCCCGATGGTTCGATAATATCGACTTCTTTTTCGGCAACGCCCAGCACGAACACGGTCTGGCCAAGAACGTCGATACCATTCGCGGCAAGCATGCCAACCAGCACATTCCGCAGATCACCGGCGCCCTGGAAACCTACAAGGGCACGCAGGACCCGGCGTACTATCACGTGGCCAGCCATTTCTGGGACATGTGCACAAACTGCTATATGTACAGCATCGGCGGAGTGGCCGGCGCGAGGAACCCCAATAACGCCGAGTGCTTTACCGCCGAACCCGATACGCTGTTTACCAATGGCTTCGCCCGCGGCGGACAGAACGAGACCTGCGCGACCTACAATCTGCTCAAGCTCAGCCGCCAACTGTTCATGTTCGACCAGGACGGCAAGTATATGGATTACTACGAACAGGCTCTGTACAACCACATCCTTGCCTCTGTGGCCGAAAACGATCCGGGCAATACGTATCACGTCCCGCTCAACCCCGGTTCGCGCAAGGGGTTTGGCAATGCGGACATGACGGGGTTCACCTGCTGCAACGGCACGGCGATAGAGAGCAGCACCAAGCTGCAGAATTCGCTCTACTTCAGATGCGCCGACAATCGGACGCTCTACGTCAATCTCTACGTGCCCTCGACGTTGACCTGGTCCGAGCGCGACGTGGTCGTCAAACAGAGCACGAACTTCCCGTATGCCGACACCACGAAGCTGACCATCACCGGCGCCGGCATGTTCGACGTCCAGGTGCGCGTGCCCAGATGGGCGACCCGTGGTTTCTTCGTCACGATCAACGGCCAACCCCAGACGCTGGACGCGGTGCCGGGCACGTACCTGACGCTCAGCCGAACCTGGCAAAGCGGTGATACCATCGAGCTGCAAATGCCGTTTTCCTTCCATCTGTTCCGGGTGATGGACCAGCCCAACATTGCCAGCATCTTCTACGGCCCGGTCCTGTTGGCCGTGCAGGAGCCGGCGCCCAGGACCGAGTGGCGTCGCGTGACGCTGGATGCCGACGACATCGGCAAGTCCATCGCTGGGGATCCGAGTACTTTGCGCTTCAGCACCAACGGCGTGGACCTCAAGCCCTTCTACGAAACCTACGACCGCCACTCCGTCTACCTGGACGTGAGGCTGGAGTAGGACGGATTGGCAATCCGTCCTACTTCCGATGCAACCATGGCGTTAACCCGGATGATTCGTAACCCGAAGCATCAGCGAGTTGCCTAACTCCACGCTGACGCTTCGGGTTGCGGTGAATGCTACCGTTCGCGGTCTCTGGTTTCCAGCAGTTCCTGCAGCCTGGCACCAAGTTCCGGCGGGAAACGATCGCACCAGCTTCCATCGATCAGCCCCACGTCCAGCAGGTCTAACAAATGGACCTTGTCTTTTAAGCGGAACGCGGTGAGTTTCATTCGCACTCATGCGTCGAGCGCGACGATCCTGAACTCGGGGCCGGCCTCTGCCTCGCTCACATCCGGGGCGGGAAGAGGATAATCCGCCCGCACCTTTTCCCCCGCAAAGACGACATGAATCGCGCTCCGGACAGAGCCCTCCGGACCATCCAGGAAGCGCTCCACGCCGCTGACGTTCTGGTATACGAAACCCACCGATCACGGCACGCTCGATGCCCGCCCGATCCAAAGCCCCTGCAATACGGCATGCCCGCTCTCGCACAGCATCCACAGCGGCGATCATCCCTTCCCAGGAGAAATCTTTCAGTTTCATCTCAATCATACGATCCCTTGCGCGGCCATCGAGGCTGCCCAGCGTCCCGCCACCGACGCTAGTGAAAGAATCCGTATCCGAGTATAGCTCGCGACCGCGGCAGGTGCAACGCGATGGGCCGTCTTGCGGCGTGAGACAACCGGACGATATACTGTGTGGCATGAGTGATCCATCAAGTACCGATATGGGCGGCGAACTGAAGGTTCAGACGATCTGTCTGATGGTCTTGACTGCCATCGCCGCGGTGGCCGTCTTGTACTGGTTGGGACCGGTTCTGGTCCCTTTCGTGCTGGCGGTGTTTCTGGTCGTCGGTATCGCCCCTTTGCTGGACTTGATCCAACAGCGGTGCCGCGCCCCACGCATCGTAGCGGTGGCGATCACTTTCCTGTTGGGCATCGGGCTGATGGCCATGCTGTGGTCGGTGATCTGGTTGTCCGTCGTCTCGCTGATCCAGGATGCGGATACGTACCGGAAACGGTTCGCCCAATTGGCGACGCAAATCACCTCCCTGATCCCGGACACGCCGTTGGGCCAGAATGATCGAGGATCGCGTTTGACCGCCGAGCTCGACACAGTCCTTCCATCGACCGACGGCGACGAACACGAGGAGGATCCACAGCAAGAGGAACCCGAGGAACAAGCAGAAGGCGACGATCGAGAGGAACCTGGCGATCGCGATGAACCGGAGCAACAGGACCCGACCGACCCGATCGCCGACTTTCACGACCTGACGGGCAGGCATTTCCGGACCGGTCTGACCTACGTGACGAACACGTTGATGGACATCCTGAGCAACGGAACGATCGTACTGATCTTCATGTTCTTCCTTCTGTTGGGCGGATCGAGTTCCGTGATTCCCCGCTCGGGGATCTGGATGGACATCGAGTCCAAGATCCGCAGTTATCTGGTGACCAAGACGGTGATTTCGGCGGTCACGGGCGCCGCGTATGGGCTGGTGCTGTGGCTCTTCGGGATCCCGCTGGCGGTCGTTTTCGCGTTGCTGGCCTTTTTGCTGAACTTCATTCCCAACATCGGACCGATCATCGCCTGCCTGCTGCCGTTGCCTTTGATCGTTCTGTCCCCGGATTTGTCGCTGACGGCGATGATCACCGTGATCGTCGTCAGCAGCCTGATCCAGTTCGTCAGTGGCAATGTGATCGAGCCGAAGATTATGGGTGATTCGTTCGAGCTGCATCCGGTCGCGATCCTGCTGGGACTCATGATCTGGGGCATGCTGTGGGGCATCATCGGAATGATCCTGGCCACCCCCGTCATTGCAGCCATGAAGATCCTGTTCGACCGCTTCGAACGCACTCGTCCCCTGGCAGAACTGCTGGCCGGCCGCTTCGATGCCTTGATGCATCGGGCGGAAGGGGTCGGGAGTCGTTTTCGGCTAACCCGCTTTCCATATGGTGAACCGTCGGCCGAAAACGACTCCCGACCCCT
>REEF01000511.1 GCA_007695205.1 Planctomycetaceae bacterium | reverse complement strand
GCTGAAAACTCCAGAAATACGGTGTGCCCGGAGAGGGTCAGACCCCTTTTCTGACAGAGCCTAGTCAGCCCGTAGCGACTTGTCGGTCGGGTGTTCTGTTGTTTGAAAGCTGCTGGATAATCTGCCATGCGAACTTTGCCGATCGTGTTATTCTTTGTCGCCATGACGTTCACTTCGTGGGGTCTGTATGGTCCGGTGTTACACGAAGGCCAGCACGGCCTGGGGGTGGCCGGCCAGCCCAGCAGTCTGCGGCCGTTGATATGCGTGGGCACTTCGTATTTTCTGATCGGGGTCCTGGTTCCTGTGATCTTGCTGCGGTTTCGCGGCGAGAGGGGGCATTGGACGATCGCCGGCGCGTTCTGGTCTTTCATGGCGGGAACGGCGGGAGCGTTCGGTGCGTTGGGGATCACGATGGCGTTTAAGTTCGGTGGTCGGCCGGTGTTTGTCATGCCGCTGGTCTTTGGATTGGCGCCGGTGATGAGCACGCTGGTGGCCATGTGGATGACGAAGACATTCCGGCAAGCGAGTCCTGTGTTTATTGCCGGAGTGATCATCGTGGCGATCGGTGCTGCGGGCGTGATGTATTCCAGACCGGTACCGGCGGCTGCGACGCAGGCCGCTGGTTCAACGGCGGCCGCACCGGCAGCCGACGGGGTGCTGGACCAAGCAGATCATCCGGCAAGATCTTTGCTTGCTCGATTCACGTTGGTGCCGCTGTTCATCGCGCTGACCGCTTGCTGCTGGGGCAGTTACGGGCCGGTGCTGCACAAGGGTCAGATGAAGATGGCGGGCAGTCGCCTGAGGCCCTTTTTGTGTGTGGGGCTGGCGTACTTTGTGATCGCCGTCCTGGCTCCGCTAACGTTAATGCAGGTGTTTGTGGAACCGGGAGGTTGGACGTTCCATGGCACCGCTTGGTCATTGGCCGGTGGTGCGGCCGGCGCCATGGGGGCGTTGGGGATCATTATGGCGTTCAACTTTGGTGGCAAGCCGATCTACGTGATGCCGTTGGTCTTCGGCGGCGCCCCGGTAATCAATACGTTTACCACCATCCTGCACGAGGGAACCTACCAGCAGACCACGTCATTGTTCTACGCCAGTTTGATGCTGGTGATCGGCGGTGCCGTGACGGTACTGGTTTTCGCGCCGCGAGGCAAACCGGAACCGGACCAGCCGAAACCGCAGCCGCCAGAGAAAAAACAGGCGCCGGCCGCCGCCAAGCCAGAGTCGGCTCCCAAGCCAGAGGCAACTCGCCAACCGCCCGAACGCGGCGCGGCCGACCAGACCGAACCAAAGGACGGCCCGTCGGCAAACGCGGTGTCGGACAAAGCTACGCCAGACGCTTCTGAATCGGGCTGATCGGTCAAGCGTTCTGGGCATAGTGAAGTCATCTTTAGTGGAAGGAGAAGGCTCGTTGAAAACCGTCTATCTTGATTGTTTCAGTGGAATCAGCGGCGATATGATGCTGGGCGCGCTGGTCGACGCGGGCGTGCCGCTGGACGCGATCCGTGCCGGCGTCGCCTCGCTGGGACTGACGAACTGTGATCTGGTCGCGCACGAGGTGAAACGCCGGGGATTCCGAGCCACCAAGGTCGATGTCCAGCACGAGCCCGAACATGCTCATCGGCACCTGCACCATATCACCGACATGATCGATCACAGCGACCTGACGGCCAGCCAGAAACACTTGGCCAAGCAGATCTTCCAGCGACTGGCCGAAGCCGAAGCGAAAGTCCACGGCACGACCGTCCAGCGTGTGCACTTCCACGAAGTCGGGGCTGTCGATTCGATCGCCGATATCGTGGGGGCAGCGATCGGCATCGATCTGCTGGGCGCCGACCGCATCGAATGCTCGCCGATCCCCACCGGTTCCGGCTCGGTGAAGATCGCTCATGGGCTGGTCAGCGTACCCGCGCCGGCGACCGCCGAATTGCTGCAGGGCATTCCGCTGGCACCATCGAGCATCGAATCCGAATTGACGACTCCGACCGGTGCCGCCATCGTGTCGACGGTGGTCGATCGGTTCGGGCCGTTGCCCCCGATGCGCATCGAGCGGATCGGGTACGGAGCAGGTAGCCGCGATTTCGAGACTCAAGCGAATCTTGTCCGATTGGTGATCGGCCACAGCGACGACGCGGTGCTCCAGGATCAAGTCTGGATGTTGGAGACGAATCTGGACGATCAAAGCGGCGAATTGATCGGCCATACGCTGCCATTGCTGATGGACGCCGGCGCGTTGGATGCCTACACCACAGCCATCCAAATGAAGAAGAACCGTCCTGCGGTGATGATCAGCGTTTTGTGCGAGGCCGAACATGCGGAAGCCTTGACGCAGATTCTGTTCCGAGAAACGACAACACTGGGGGTTCGCCGCTGGCCGGTGACGCGGCACAAATTGGCTCGACAAGCGATCACGGTCGACACGCCCTGGGGACCGGTCCAAGGCAAATTGGCGATGCTGGACGACGGCCCGCGTTTCTCGCCCGAGTATGAAGCTTGTCGCGCGGTGGCGATCGCGCATCAGGTACCGCTGCAACAGGTCTACCAGGCTGCGCACCGCGCGTACGCTCGAAGCGGAGCACAAGAGCGATGAGGCAGTGGGATTCGGTAGCGATTATCGGCGTGGGGTTGATCGGCGCCTCGATCGGGCTGGCGCTCAAAAAACGCGGGCTGGCGCAGCGGATCATCGGCATCGGTCGCAATGCCCCGCGTTTGCAGGAGGCTTGCGATCAGGGCGCGGTGACGGAGTTTTTTACCGACATGGCCGAGGGTGTGGCAGATGCCCAGTTGATCGTCGTCTGTACGCCGGTAGGTCACATCGTCTCGCATGTCCACCAGGCTGCGGCGGCCAGTGCCCCCACCGCTGTGTTGACCGATGCGGGCAGCACCAAGTCGCAAATCTGTCGGGAACTGGCCACTCCCGAACTGGTCGCCCGTTTCGTCGGCAGCCATCCCATGGCGGGCAGCGAGAAGAGTGGCGCTCGGCATGGTCGGGCGGATCTGTTCGTCGACCGTGTCACGGTCGTCACCCCCGGCCAGGATACGTCGCCGGATCTCACCTCGCAAATCGAGGACTTCTGGCGTTCGTTGGGATCGCGAGTTGTTCGCATGACGCCCGCCGCGCACGATGCCGCCGTCGCCGCGGTCAGCCATGCTCCGCATGTCATCGCCTCCGTGCTGGCTGCTGCTACACCCGACCAACACCTCGCGCTGGCTGGTTCGGGATGGGGGGATACGACGCGAGTTGCCGCGGGGGATGTGGAACTGTGGCGTCAGATCGTGCTGCAAAACCGGCAACCCATTTTACGGACTTTGGATGAATTCGCGACGACACTCGCCCAGTTCCGCGCCGCCCTGGACGCCGAAGACGGGCAGCAGATCGCCCATTTGCTGGAGGTAGGCAAGCGTCGTCGCGATGCCTTCGCAAGGGAAACCCGAGGGAAGCGAAGCCCGTAAGGCCGGCAAATGAATTAGTGTCGCGTGTCGCGGAACGGGTCGGGAATCCCAGGTTGGACGCTGGGTCGGTTCGGGATGAGGTCGGGAGGCGGATCCTGAGGTGTCGGTCAACGCTTGCCGTCGCTTCGCGACTCGGGTTCCCACGGGCTCGCACCCCCACCATGGGTTCGCACCCATGGCTATTGCATGCCGTCGCTTCGCGACTTGGAACGCTGTCGCCGGGGTCAGACTCGGGATGCGGGATTCAAAGCCCACGCCCGTCCAATCGCCGCCCACGTCCTTGCCAGCTCGTCGTTCGATTCGGCCAGACGCTTCTGTGCCTATCACGAGCGAACGCCTCGGCCTGATCGAAATGGAAGAAGCTGTCGGAGTCTAGGTCCGGTGCTTCGACAGCAGGGAACAAGCAATCCCTGAAACAG
>REEF01001094.1 GCA_007695205.1 Planctomycetaceae bacterium | reverse complement strand
TTGGCGTTGCAGTTCGGTTACGAGGCGGTCGATCGGTTCCTGCAGGGCGCCCGATCCATCGACGACCATTTCTTCAAGACCTCGCACCGCGACAACCTGCCGGTGCTGATGGGGCTGTTGGGTGTCTGGAATGCTTCGTTCCTGGGTTACGGAGCGCGCTGTGTGTTGCCGTATTGCCAGGCGCTGCTGAAGTTCGCGCCGCACATCCAGCAGTTGGACATGGAATCGAACGGAAAACGAGTCAACATGGCAGGCGAGGAATTGGGGTTTGATGCTGGAGAGATCGATTTCGGCGAACCGGGCACCAATGGCCAGCACAGTTTTTACCAACTGCTGCACCAGGGACGCGTCGTCCCCGCCGACTTCATCGGCTTTCGCCACAGTCAGCGACCGATCGACCATCCCGACGAAGCCGTCAGCAACCACGACGAACTGATGTCCAACTTTTTCGCTCAACCCGACGCACTGGCCAAAGGCAAGTCGCTGGTAGAAGTGCTGGCCGAAGAGAAGTATCCCGAATTGGCTCCGCACAAGGTTTTTCCCGGAAATCGACCTAGCAACGTCCTGTTGCTGGACCAATTGACGCCGTACACCACCGGGCAACTGCTGGCCCTGTACGAGCACCGGACGGCCGTCCAGGGCTTTGTGTGGGGCATCAATTCTTTCGATCAGTACGGTGTCCAACTGGGCAAGGTGACGGCCGATTCGATCCGGGATCAGATCGCCCAGCGTCGGAAGAACCCGGCTGCCCCGATGGGCGATTTCAATTCGTCCACCATCGCCCTGCTGGAAGCGTACCTCAAAAAAAACAACGGAGGAGATAAGTGACCGTGCGAGCGTTGATGTTTGTCTGTTTGTGGATCGCCGTCTGCTCCGGCCCTGTTCCGTTGGCGGTGGCCACAGATGCGGATGCGTTTCCCGGTATCCGCGTGCCGCAAGCACCGCCGTTGCCCGATCCCAAAGGCCCCGTCATCCGCGTGTCGACGGTCGAGCAACTGTTTCGAGCGGCGGAACAGGTTCAGCCAGGCGGTACCATCCTGGTTGCCGATGGTCACTACCGGATGCCCCGATATCTAGAACTGCGAACGGACGGCGTCACGCTGCGCGGCGAATCAGGCAGGCCGGAGCGAGTCATCCTGGATGCGGTTGACAGCCGTCACGGCGAACTGCTGGGGATCACCGCTTGTGCCGGAGTGACGGTTGCCCACCTGACGTTGCAGAACGTTCGTTTCAACGCGCTCAAGATCAACTCGAATCTTCGCGCGACCGAGGTCACCGTCTATCACTGCATCTTTCGCAACATCTGGCAGCGTGCCATCAAAGGACCGGCGGTCCCGGCAGATCAGCGCGGGGAATTCCGTCCCAGCGATTGCCGCATCCAATACTGCTTGTTCGTCAACGACCGAGCCAAACGCTACGAGGACGATCCGACCGACACGCCGGACACCTTTCGCGGCAATTACGTCGGCGGCATCGATGCCATGTTCGCTCGCCGCTGGACGATTTCCGACAACGTGTTCGTCGGGATCCGAGGCCGGACGGGCGAGGGACGCGGAGCCATCTTCCTGTGGCATGACACCCAGGACTGTATCATCGAACGCAACCTCATTCTGGATTGCGATTCGGGGATCTGTCTGGGAAATTCCCATCGACCGGCCGATATCGACATCCACTGCCGCCGCTGCCTGGTCCGGAACAATTTCGTCGTCCGTTGTCATGAGAATGGGATCTTGGCGGACTATACCGAGGACTGTCGCATCCTGCACAATTCGATCCACGATCCCGATTCGCGACTGAAACGACTGATCCGTCTGGTCCACGATAACCCGGGTCTGATCGTGGCCAACAATCTGTTGAGCGGCCCTCCGCCACGCATCGAAACTTCCGACGCGGTCACGTTGCGAGACAACGCGGTGGGTGATTTCACCGAGTTGTTTCGCGATGTGGCCACCGGCGATCTGCGACTGGTCCGTACCACGCCCGAGATCGCCGCGGCCGGCCGACGATGGCCCGAAGTTCCCGAAGACATCGACCGCCAGCCACGGGGACGCCAACCCGACCTGGGTGCCCACGAGTTCCAACGCTGAAGAATCGGGCGACCAGCTTACCAGCGATACTCGATGCCCGCCGTGACGCCATGCATCCAGACATCGCTTTGCCCAGCAAGGTAAGCCGGACGTGCAGGTCCGGGACCGGAATCAGTCACAGGCGGTAGGAGGTTCGGATTGACAACCGGATCGATCTGCTCGCCAGCCCGAGCCAGTCCGGGAAAAACCAGGCAGGAATAACCCATCAGCAAACGCCACCGGGGATGAATCAGATAGCCGATCTGTAAGTCCAACTCGGGGACCACCGTCAACTGACTGGACCGATAATCTCCGATATTGCTGTCCAACGCCAGCAGCCCGCCCACGTATTGGTTGACCGGTTGGTTCGGGATCGGGACCGCGACCATCGTTTCGCCCCAAATCGAAACCCGACGCTCCACGACGCCAACACTCAGTTGCGGCCGAGCGGCGAACGACCAACGCCCCGATTGTCCCGAATAATCCACCCCAAGCGTGAGGCCATAGAAATGGTTATAGGCCCGAAAGCTGTCGAAGACATCGAACTCCGTACCTGGAGGAATGGGAGGGCGGTTGATAGCCAGCAGTTCTTCGCGGATCGTCACGCTGTCGGAATAATTCAGGTAACGAAAACCGGCCAAAAAGTCCAGCCGGGTACCCAGGCGACGCTTGTGCTGAAGCGACACCTTCACCCCCGCGTCTTTGCTGAACGAATCGTAACAACAATCACCATGGCGGAACAAGTTGTGCCGGTACAAGATCTCGGCGCCCAGCAATGTCGAATTGGTTCGCACATCGACAAAACCGCCCAGGCCTTCGTCACTGACCAGTTGGGATTCTGGGTCTCCCGTGTTGGCGTCGATGAAAGGGCGTCCCACGATCGCTGAACCGTCACCGGAACCCGCTCTGGCAGATTGGCTGCCAGGACGAACCATAAAGAAACTGGCTTCCCATCCCCGACTCCGCTCGCAGTCCCACCAGCTTCCCATCCGTAAACGAAACCCGTTGTACGCTTCGCGCTGGATGGGGCCGCCGCCGAATAATACGATCGTCTGATTCGAATTCACATCGCCCAACAGACCAACAGCGGTGCTGGAGGTGATCAACGGCGGAGCGTGTGCGCCCGGGATCCACCAAGCCAGATACTCGCCGCTTACCCAGTGTTGCCCAGGCGAGTCGAAGGTTGAAAACCACTCCTTCTCTCCCCACGATTCCCATGCTGGGTCGCCGTCCGATAAGCTCTCTTCGTCCTCGCCCGGCACAGCCGCAGGTAACAAGCTAGGGGGATCTATTGAGAAGGCTGGACGAACATTCTTTGCCGTCGCATTGGCAACAAGGATCAACAGACCGATCACGCCTGACAAACAGGCAACACGCGCGCCGCATGGCCGCCGCACACTCCTTTGCATGATTTCATCTCCGCATGAGCATCGAAGCTTCTCCTACCGATGATCGCGGCGGAAAAAGAAGCCTCCTGCGGAGAGATTTATCGACCCTTCATCCCTCGTAACTGCGCACTAATCCAGGGAAGATGGGAATTGCACAAATTACTACGAAGAACCGATGACAGCTAAACCGAGAGACGGCATCGAGCGTAGTTCCATACTATAGACTGCAAACCCCTCACTCGAGCGTATTACTGATCGGTCGGGCATCATCGGAGGCCAGGAGGGCGATGCCTTTGCCACGCCGCGGGCGTCATCTGCCGGATCGTCAAACTCCCCTCGATCTACCAAGTCGTCTCCAGCCCCCTAATTTCGAACTCGCCATCCAACCCAGCTTCCCCATCTTCTTGTTCGCACCATGTGGTGCG
>REEF01001092.1 GCA_007695205.1 Planctomycetaceae bacterium | reverse complement strand
TGGCTTCCGATCATGTAACGAAGTTGGTTTTTTCGAACCCGGCGGCGGAGCCTGCCGCTCCGGGAAACTCTCTCGCCATATTCGTTCGCGAGCACTTTTCCCCTGTTGCTTCGCATCATAGATCCCTTTGCCTGCTTCCATCAACTCCCCGGTCATGATATTCGGGTTGGGCGGGCTGGCCTTAGTGGCCCGACGAAGGGCATGCCTCAGAACATGAAAAATATCTCCCATTGGCCCGCCGGCAGACGCCACACTCCGCGGATCTCCCAGGGGGATTTGACTGAAGATACCTGTGATGAGCATTGGAACGGGCCTCCGATCAGTCGAACGGGTTCGGGGGGTGTTTGTCTGACTTCGATCTCCGTTGGATGTATTGTTGATCCTCCTGGCTCAAGCGGTCAAGCGGTACGCTCACTTCGCGGCCGTCTTGGCGTTTCAACCGGACGGTGCCGTCCACTACGTCCAGCAGCTCCGCTTCGATCACGTGCGCGCCGGTGGCATCCGTCCAGTTGCGCAGGTCGTTTTCCGCCGAAGACCCGGGAATCCAGTACGGCTGGAACAGGTGCTCGGGAGCCAGTTGGATCTCGTCGCGGGTCACCACCTTGTCCCAAGCGGTGGTCGTCCAACCACGAGGCCGTACTTTGACCTGCCCGTCCTGATACAACTCCAAAATGTCGGCGGCGACCCACCGGTTGCGGTTCAGAGATTGGACGATCTGGCCGACGTACAGGGGCGTGTCGGCCGTGACGACCCGGGCCGTGGATTCCACGCTGCCCCGGCCTCGGTACCGGCGGTCCAATTCGCCTCGCGGCCGATACTCGGGCGACCACTGCAGCAGAGCCCGATGAGCCGCTTCTCGGACCGGCCGGTCGGCGTGCGACAGCGCCCGCCGGATCGCCTCGGCGATCTCCGCATCGGGCTGTTGCGGATCTTTTTCGGCCAACTCCTCCAACGCTTGGCTCAGCGCCGTGGTGTCGCTGCCGTCGAGCGCCGTCAACATGGCCGCTCGCTCGTCTTCGGTCAGCGGGGCTTCGGCTTGACGCTGTTGTTCGGCTTTGGCTCGAGCCAGTTCGTCGGCCCGCCGCTGATGCTCGGCGAGCTGCTCCTGCCTGGCAGCTTGGCGTTCGGCGAGTTCCGCGTCGGTCAGGCGGCGGTATTCGATTCCGATGAGCACCGTTACCTGCTGGTTGTCCTTGGCGATCAGCAGCTTGTGGTCCATGCGGAGGGACTCGGACACGTGCTCCTTGCGGCAGAACTGCCAGGTACCACTGCCGGAAAGTACGAAACTCACTTCGCCCTCCACCGGGGCCGGCGACTTGAGTTCGTGAGTCTTGGCCACGGTGACCAGCGGACCTTGCGAGGCAGTGATCTCGTACGTTCTCGATTCCGTGGCGGCTTGAACCGTCTGGTCCTGCATCCCGCGGCCGAACGGATCGAAAGGGCCGAACATCGGGCGGAGATTGCTGCGCTGGTCCTTCTCTGCGACGGCCGCTTCTGTCGTGATCTCCCATTGCGGGGCCATCGAATCCGGTAACGGTTCGAACGGCAGCAGCGAGACGTTTCCGATCAGGTACGGCAGGTGCGAATCGCCCTTGATGCTGACGATGCTTCCCGTGGAGGAAATCGTGATCTCGTTGGTGGTCTGCTCGCCGCCGCGGAAATCGCTGCGGGAGAACGGGCCGCGCGACGGGCCGGGTGGCCGGAACGGGGGGAAGCTCCGGCTGGGGCGGCCTTCGCTCTTCCACCTGGTCGAATTTGCCAAGCCGCCTTGGTAAGTGACCCGGCGGTGGTCCCGCTCGACCGAATTGACGGTGTACTGGACCGTCCCCTGATAGGTTTCGATCCGGTCCGGCAGTTCGACGACGACCCTGGCGTTGTAGGCGAACGTTTGGCCCACCTGCCAATCGTAGCGGAGCGGCGTTTCTGCCGGCTCGGCCGCGGCCGTCACAGCGGGTGCCTCAGGAACGGTCGGCGTCGAACGGTCCGATGCGGGCGGCAACATCCATAGGGCGACAGGGATCAGCAGAGCGACCAGCAAAACCGTCATGGCAGTACTCCGGAGCAAGAACGAGGCTCGCTTTACGGGACTTGTCAGGATGGCTTTGGGCAATGCGGCCAACTTCGGTTGTTCGAGATGCGCCAAGCACTGCTTGAGCAAGCGTTGGACTTCGGCGGCGGAAGGGTACCGGTCTTGCGGCCGTTTTAACATCAGCCGGTCGATGATGCGCTCCAACCAATGCGGAACGTCCGGATGCACGTCGCGTGGCGGGGGCGGAGTATGATCGATGATTTTCCGCAGCACGCCGTAGCTGGTTGCGGCCTGAAAAGCCGGGCGGCCGCAACAGCATTCGTACAGCACGCTGCCCAGGCTGAACAGGTCGGTGCGGAAGTCGAGCGGCAGTTCGGCGGCTTGTTCGGGCGACATGTATTGAGGCGTACCGAGCAACGTGTCGCGTTGTGTCAGGCGGACGTCGTCGACCGCGCGGGCCAGCCCGAAGTCGGTCAACACGACCCGGTCGATTCCCGCTTCCAGCAGGATGTTTGCCGGCTTGACGTCGCGATGGATCAGTCCCTGTTCGTGCGCGGCAGCGAGTCCCGCGGCCACCTGCAATCCGATGCGCAACGTCTCTCGCAAACCCAGCATCCCCACCGACGCCAGACGCTGCTGCAGCGTTTGTCCGCTGACCAGATGCATCACGATGTACGGCGTCTGCTGCCACGTGGCGACGGTGTGGATCGCGATGACGTTTTCGTGGATCACCGCGGCGGCCGCCCGCGCTTCGCGGAAGAACCGTTCCCGCGCGGCGGCACTCGACGCGAAGTGCGGCGCCAGCAATTTGATCGCCACGTACCGGTTGAGTGTCGGATCGTAGGCTTTGAAGACAATCCCCATGCCGCCGCATCCCAGCACGCCCACGATCTCGTAACTGCCGATCCGTCCCAACATCCGGGGATCGTCGGTGGGACCCAGCAGACTCCTGTAGTACGCAGCCCGTTCCTCGGAAGCCGTCTCCGCCGCAAACCGGCTGTCGTCACGCGGGCAAGAGGGTACCGCTCGTGATTCGCCCAGCGAAAGACGCACCGCGATCCAATCCGCCGGGGACGCGCAGGCCTCGTCCATCGCCTGGCGACAGGATTCGCATTCGTCCAGATGTTCTTGCAGTGCCCGCGTTTCCTGGGGGTCCAGGCGATTGTCGAGAAACGCCTCGATCCAGTCGGATTGGCACGTGCGGTGCTTGCTGTTCATCCGTCTTGCCCTTCGCATTCGTCATCTGGGCCGTGGAGCCGCTCCTTCAGTCGCTTCATCACGCGGCTCTTGGCCATGTAGACCGCACCGATCGACTTCCCCGTCCTCCGAGCAGCTTCCGAAGCGGGAAGCGACTCGATCGCCGTCAGCCGAAAGGCTTCCCACGTCGAGGTGTCGACTTCATCGCGCACCTGGTCCGCCGCCCAGCGGAAAGCTTCGCGCTGCCATTCGGTTTCCAGTAATGCCAGGTCGTCTTGCGGGCTGGCCGTATTCCGTAGCGAGACCATGGCCTCGGTGCCACCGATGCCGCGATCGGCGGTGCGTCTGGCGACAGCATTGACGACCGCATTGCGGATGATGCGTCCCAGCCAGGTGCGAAAGCGGGCCCGAGCCGGATCGTGTTCCCATTGCGGGATGCTGCGAGCGACCGAGAGCAGCACTTGCTGGGCGAGGTCCTCGGCGTCAGTCGGCTGCAACCCCCGAGCCACCGCCACGCGCACGATGACCGGCCGATAAATGGCGACAAACTCTTCCCACGCCGCTTCGTCGTCACGGCATTGGAGGCGAACGATCAGACTGTGACATGTCTCGGGTGTATCCATGTGACAAAACCTCGCTGACCAATACACACGCCAGCCTGACC
>REEF01001090.1 GCA_007695205.1 Planctomycetaceae bacterium | reverse complement strand
AGGTCTCACGACCGCTGGCTGTCCGCCCGATCACGACACCATCGGACGTCAAGCCTCGGATACCGGTCAACCGTAGCAAGGCCGCCAACAACTCGGGTTGTTTCAGCCGCGCAATGACCGTGAGATCGGTCCCGTCGATCAGCAGCAGATCAGGCAAAACGACCGCCATATCGTGCAAGACGCCGGATTCGAGCACGGCTTCCAGCCACTGGCGCGAAATGCCCAGTCGCTGCAAATAGCGGTGGGAGAGTCCGTAGTCCAAGCGGTTTCCGGTCCAACCGGCTCCGGCCGCAGCCAAAAAACCGGCTCCCTGATCCAGCAGCGGCAGCATCGATTCCGGTTTGGCAGACCGAGACTAGAAATCAGCAATCACTTCGTTGCCGTTGCGTGTACCGAGCGCTCGCCAAGTGCTCCGCTGGATGGTCTCACTGACCGAACGTACCGAACCGTCCATCAGCAGCACGTTTACGATCCCGGAATGGTAGCTTCGCGACGTGATGATGCCGTAGGTGATGTCGGTGGCATTTCGGCCCTCACGACTGCTGGACACATTGATGTTGTATTGCCTGCCATCGACGACATGCGGCACAACGGTGTTGGGCACAAAGGTCGTCGTGAACCCTGTGTGGATGGATCGTCCACAGACCCATTCGCTGTGCCCGTTGGTTGGCGACCAAGCGCCGCCGGTGTACTGAGCGGACACTTGATCGGGAGTTTCCGGAGGTACGGGGGGCAGGTTGGTCGCATCGTGGAAACGTGGCGTGAATGCCTTGACCTCCGCCATCGCCATGGTGTTGCTCAAGCCATCGACGAAAGACGCCGGGCTCAATCGGCTGTTCGGCGCGAATGCAGCTCCACCATCCTGGCCGTTGACCGGGTTGAAGATTTGGTAGAGCCCGACGCTTAACGTATAACTCAGCGGGTAATGGTAGGGAACGCCCTCCCCGTTCACTCGAGGCCGATCGCCTACGTCGCTGGGGCACATCAAGGTGGAAACTCGCAACGCCGCGACTCCGTGAGGCGGAAAGTTGCCGGTGTTGTCGGGGTGGTGATAGCCCACCGAGTAGTTGATCAGGCTTTGGACGGAAGACTGCTCAATGAACGGCAACAGCAGGGACTGGCCGGACCACGGCTGATTCGTCGAGCCGCCGAAGACGATCGACGAAGGAGGGAAAACGCCCACCGTCGACTGGTAATTGTGCAGTGCCAAGCCCAATTGCTTGAGATTATTTTGACAGCTCATGCGTCGCGCGGCTTCTCGAGCCGCCTGGACAGCCGGCAACAGAAGTGCCACCAGCACACCGATGATCGCAATCACGACCAGCAATTCGACCAGGGTAAAGGCGAGGCGGGGAGTTTTGGGGGCGTGTGATTTGGGAAGACGCATCTTCACATCCTTTTTGATGAACTTTCTGTAACAACCTTAGGGATATCGGTCCTCTGTCGCCGCGACCGCCACATCGCTGGCGCCGACAACAGAGCATGAGAATCAGTCTCAATATCAGTAGGTTACATGGGGGCGGCCGGGGGTGTCAAGAGGGCGCAGGAAAAAAGTTGAAAAAAAGAGCGATTTCGGATCAGGCCCCTGACAACGCAGCCCAAGTGAGTCGGAGATGTCAAGTTACCACGGGCTACCTCGGGCTGGCGCCCGGCCGACCACAACACTTCTTGTATTTCTTCCCGCTACCGCAGGGACACGGTTCGTTTCGTCCGACCTTGACTTGCATGTCGGGATCATGTCTTACGGTCACGATTTGCTTCGGCCCCGACAACGGTTGCAGCTCTTTGCGCACGGCGGCCGCTTCCTCGTCCCTGCCGGTCCCCTCGTAGATGACCGCCAGTCGATCAAGGAGATCGGCTCGGCGTTCGACGTCGGGTACCGCGAGTCCCTGCTGGAGGATCTGTTCTGCCCTTGCAGCATCCTTGCGGGGCTGGGCCGCGAACAGCCAGTGGTTGTCCGACCACGCCATCCAACCACCACCCCACTGAGGACACTCGTCCAACCAGCCGCCGAACAGACGGTCTCCCTGCTCGCAGTCGCCCAACTCGAAATGCGATGCAGCCATCGCCGCCTGGAAGTTCTCGATGGGCAACCAACCGCCAGAGAACCGAGCGATCACCGTTTCGCACAAGGCGATCCGCTCATGGTAGAACTGCGGGTCCTTCAGGCCGGCATTGTGCAATTCTATCTCCAGCTCCTGGATCCAGTTCTGCACGCTCTGGCTGCCGCCGAATTGATCGTCGAACGCATCCAGAGACTCCGTGCCGTCGCGCGCTATCAAATCGAGGATCGCACGCCAGGCATCCAGCCATAGCCGACATGCCTCGGGGGCGCCGTGCTCCTCCAAAGCACTGTAACCGTCCTGCATCTTGTCATCGAGCATCTCGAAGTTGGCAAGATCCGGTCGCCAACGCTCCCAAAGGCACGTCAGCGCAATCCAAACCCAGTCGATCTGGGACTCAGGAATTGGCCCAGGTAATTTGGCTATCATTGCATCCGCCATTTGTGCGGCAGATATGTAGCTGGGAAAGGCATCGAGCAGAAGTTCGCGATCCACATCCAGGCCGAGTTCACAGAGCTTCTCCAAGAGCGTTTCGTCCGACATTGATCGCCCGCGTGACAAGACCGGACGGCTGCCCTTTTCCAGGCTTCGGCGATACGTGGCATCCTTCGCCGCGCGGTCTTCTAGCATCCGGTTTACCGCGATGCGTGATAAGCGCATGATGACATCCTTCCTGTGTTCGCAGTTTTTTTCGGGGACAGTCAAAAAGTACCACCGCGCGCCGAGCCGTTCGAGTCGACACGGTTGTTACGGACAGCGTATGCTACCAGAGAAATCAAAAAATCAACAGCTCGAATTGGCTCAGATCAACCACATCGATCGACAGGAACATGCACGCCGTTTTAGTAGACGCAGCACAATCGCTGGTTTGGAGCGAAGTGCCCGATCCGGCAGGCAGGCGCCAGCGGTCTGGGCATCGACGCAATCCAATTGGTCAAGGCCCTTCGAGTTGTCGACAATTTTTTGCCGGGTGTAGCATGAAGTTCTGCGGTGCTGCGATGCGCTGGTCCAGCCACAAAATAATGCCTGTCCTTTTTTCCTTTTTTCCGCGCATCTTTGTAGGTTGGGACTCCGTCCCGACCTGGGTGGGGTCGGAGACCCAACCTACGTTGGTTGCGACCGGAGATTGCGTTAGGGGGAAGACGATGCGCGCCGGTGGGCCATGCGACGCAGGCGTCGGCGGATGCGGAACAGACCTCGTAAGACGCGGCTCAGTTCGGCGGTCAGGCTCAGATGGCTGCCCGGTACCTCGCGCCAGTTGACGGGGACTTCGACAACACGAAATTCCCAGTGGTGGGCCAGGGCCAGCAACTCCAGATCGAACAGGTATCCCGATTCGCAACCGACCGAGAATAACTGCTGGGCGGCGGGTCGCCGAAACATTTTGAAGCCGCATTGTGTGTCTTGCTCAGGGATGGCCAGCCACCAACGGGCCAAGGCGGCAAAGCTGCGCCCGGCCAAACGCCGTAGCCAACTGCGTTGTCGGATCAGTCCGTCCATCGCGATCAAACGAGATCCCACCGCCACATCGGCCCCCTGCTGCAAAGCTTCGGCCAATCGAGCCGTTTCGGTGATCGGGGTGGCACCATCGGCGTCGGCAAATAAAATCCATTCGCCGCCAGCCGCCAGAACCCCCGTGCGCACGGCAGCGCCTTTGCCCTGATTGACCGGATGCGAGAGGATCACTAGCGACGTCCAATGACGGGCCATCTGGACAAGCAATGTTCCCGTTTCGTCTTGGCTGCCATCGTCCACGACGATTACTTCGTGCGCACCCGGGTAGTTTTCCTCCATATAGTCGCGAACGGCGGCCAAAAAGGGTGGCAACCGCG
>REEF01001088.1 GCA_007695205.1 Planctomycetaceae bacterium | reverse complement strand
AACCCAGCTTGGAAACCGTGCTGACGAGTAAAGGGAATGTGCATTTTTTGTCGCTATACAATGGGGACACCCAGCTATGCCCTCTCGAATCCGACCCGCCCGGATGGACTGGTTCCGCGGAGACGGTGCCGAGCACGGTGCTGGACGACCGCGAAGGCTGCACCTTTACCGCGACGGTCCGACCGTCGGTGCAAAACAATCCGGCTATATCGGCTTTTCTACAATCTGTCTTGACTCAAAACTGGTGTTGCTTCTATACTCCCCGCGCCTCGTAGGATGCGGCGCGCCAACTGCCGTCGCAAGACCCACCATTTCGTCCTGTATCCAAAGGGAGAAGCGGTCATGGCTGGCAAGGATGCTAGTAGCGCCCACGTGCGCAAGCTAAACCGTTCTGTTTTTGTGCCTTCTTGGAAATCCATCCATCGGCTGGCGATTTATTGCCTGTTGACCACTCTGTTGGGTGTCCCGATGGCCTTTGCCCAATCGAAGCCACCGGCCGGTCTGCCAACGACCACGGCTGGGCCGGATCCCGTGCCGATTGCGGGCAAGGCGACCATGCCCATCATGGCGGTGGTCAATGGCGAAGAAATTCTTCGGGAAAACCTGGCCCAGGAATGCTTGCGGCGTTATGGCGAGGAAGTGTTGGAGAATCTGATCAACCGTCAGGTGATTGCATTGGCCTGCCAGGCTCGTAATGTGGTCATCACGGAGCAAGATCTGGATGCCGAGATCCGCAATGTAGCTGAGCGATTTGGGCTGACCGTCGATCGGTGGCTGGCCGTGCTGCAGAGCGAGCGGAATGTCGATCCGATGCAGTATCGAACCGACATCATTTGGCCAACATTGGCGCTGCGGCGATTGGCTTCGACGCAAGTCACGGTTTCCGACGAAGAATTTCGGCAGGCGTTCGAATCGGAGTATGGTCCGAGAATCAAGGCCCGTCTAATCGCGGTCAGCAGCCGCGAAAAAGCCGACCGTCTGCGGCAGATGGCTCAAAACGATCCCGAAAGTTTTCCTCAGTTGGCAAAAGACCATTCCGAGGACCGGGCGACAGCCAGCGTCTACGGCGTGATCCCTCCGATCCGCATGCACGTCGGGGACGCTAACATCGAACAGATCGCGTTCAGCCTGAAAGAGGGCGAGGTTTCGCCCGTGATCCCGGTCGGCAACCAGTATTTGATCCTCCTGTGCGAACAGCACATCGCCCGGACATTCGTGTCGGCGGAGAATATGCCGACGATCGAGAAACAGCTTCGCGAGCAGGTGCTCGATCACAAGATGCGAGTCGAAGCGGCCAGTCTGTTTCAGGACCTGCAATCGAACTCGCAGATCGTCAAGATTTTGGGGGATGCCGAGCTACAGAAACGCCATCCCGGCTTGGCTGCGATCGTCAACGGTCGCCAGATTTCGATCGCCCAATTGGCCGAACAGTGCGTCGTCCGGCACGGTGGCGAGGTGTTGGACGGCGAGATCAACCGCCGCATCTTACAGCAGGAATTACGTCGCAAGAACCAAGCCGTCGAGGAACGGGATATCGATCTCGAGGTCGCGCGTGCGGCCGATTCGTACGGCTACCTGAAGCCGGACGGCCGACCGGATATCGAGGCGTGGTTGAACGACGTGACTCAAGGTGATCCATCGACGATCGAGCTGTATGTTCGCGACGCGGTCTGGCCCTCGGTCGCCCTGAAGAAGCTGGTGGGCGAACGAGTTCAAGTGACGTCCGAGGACATGCAACGGGGATTCGAATCCAACTATGGCGAACGGGTCGAGGTCTTGGCGATGGTGCTGGGCAATCATCGTCAGGCTCAAAGCGTCTGGGAGATGGCTCGAAATAACCCGACCGACCAATTCTTCGGCGAATTGGCTCATCAGTACTCGATCGAGCCGACGTCGCGTTCGAACTTCGGCAAGGTGCCTCCGATCCGCAAACATGGCGGCCAGCCGGTGGTAGAAAGAGAAGCCTTCAAGTTAAAGCCGGGGGAACTGTCCGGAATCATTGCGATCGGCGATCAGTTCGTGATTCTGCGCTGCCTGGGGCGTACTCAGCCGGTGGTGACCGATTTCGATTTGGTCAAAGACGAACTGCACAAGGAACTGCACGAGAAAAAGCTGCGCGTCGCGATGGCCCAGGAATTCGATCGGCTGCGAGAATCGGCTCAGATCGATAACTTCCTGGCGGGCACTTCGCAGCTCGGCTCGCGCGGTCGCGCCACCGCGACTCAAGCCGGGCATGTCCAACCGGCAGGTCAACGAGCCCCTGTCGTTCGCAGATGATCTCTGACGGCTCAAACGGCTAGTCCTGAACTACCCGGCTTGTCTTCCGGCAAGTCGGGTTTTCTATTGTTGGCCTGGCGCGTATAACTCAGCTTCTGGCTGAACATACCGAACGTCCGGTCCGCCGCTGGTGGTAGGGCGATCAGAGGACCGCTCGACGTGACCGAAACCCGCCTTCCTGAATCCGATGATGCCTGTCCCTTGGGAAACGTGAACGAGGAATTACGGCTGGATGCATCGGGCAATCGGTCGACGACGCACGACGATCTGCTCGCATGGCGACGCGAGCATTTCATCCCGCTTCGCAAGGCCGAACTGGCTAGATTGTTGACCGAACAGGCTGCCGATGATGTTCAGCGTCAAGACTTCCTGCGACTGTGTGAGTTGCTGGAGGCTCTTTTTCATTATGAATATCACGAGTGCCTGGAGACCTTGAAGGGGCTGTACGCACCGTTCAATCCCGATTCGGTGATGGTCGAACTGCAGACGCTGACCGACCAGCAGCGCGAAGCTGCGATCCCCGATCTGTTCGAGCGTTTCGAGTTCCTGTTGGAGCGGGCCAATTTCCGCCATCTTTCGCCGCGTGAGATCGAACGAGTGGTCGGGATTGCCAGCGATTGGGGCTTGCGGCTGCAGGTCGACTTTGACCGCTTTGATCGCTTGGAGGTATACGTTCGAGGCGATTCGACCGAACAACGGAATCGCAGGCATTGGCGGAATCTCTACCGGCCCGAACTGGTGTCAGTCGCGCTGTACCAGCGTCTGGTGGTGATCTTTCGGTTGAAGGAATCGCATGCATCGAACGATCCCAACGAGGAGATCGACCAGCGATGGGTCTACTTGAAGATCTTCAAGAACATCCCCAAGCAGGATGTGGATATGCTGCTGCCGGGCTCGCGGTTCAGGATGAGGCCGCTGGACTACATCCGCGTCATGCTGCCCACCTTGTCGGGATTGGCGATCGTCGTGTTCCGGATCTTTCAGGGCGCCTTATTGCTTGTATTCGCCGGTTTCTACGGCATGTTGGCCTTTTTGGGGCTAGTAGGCGGAACGCTGGGCTACGCGGTACGTTCCGTGCTGGGATATTTGCGGACCAAGGACAAATACCGCCTGGTGCTGACACGACGCCTGTACTACCAGAATCTGGACAATAACGCCGGAGTGTTCTTTCGAGTCCTGGATGAAGCGGAAGAGCAGGAGTTTCGCGAAGCCGTGTTGGCCTACGCTCTGCTCGACCGGCGCGCTCGGCCCGAGGGCTGGGATGCGGAACGGCTGGACCAGGAGGCCGAACAATGGCTGAGCGATGTGTTGAACTGGCCCGTCGATTTCGAGGTCCACGATGCGCTGGATAAGCTGCAGCGACTGGGCGTGGCCAAATGCACCGAGGATGGACGTTGGCAGGCCTTGCCCTTGCCCCAGGTCCTGGCGAACCTCTCGCAACGTTGGCGAGACGTTTTCGCTCATCCGCCCGAGAAAGCGGTTCGGTTTACGGATCAATCGGATTGATCTACAATCACGTACAGCGGCCTTCGCCCTGTCGACCGATCGCATGTTATTAACTGAGCTCTGTCAGAAAAGGGGTCTGACCCTTTGGAGGGCACGCTGAAAACTCGGGAAA
>REEF01000983.1 GCA_007695205.1 Planctomycetaceae bacterium | reverse complement strand
CAGTCGGTAGAGCAACGGACTTTTAATCCGTAGGTCCTGGGTTCGAGCCCCAGCAACCTCACTTTGGCAACGTCTCGCCCCGTCTTGCCAAGTCCAGACAGGGTAACGACTTGCGATTCGTCGCTATCCTCACTGCAAACTTCGTACCCTTCGCCACGTTTCGCCGTTTTTAACTGTTTTTCGCCGTTCGCGCGCTGCCGATTTGCTGCCACCTTGGAAGGCGCCCCGTCATCCGTACCCGTCGCTTGAAGTTCTTCGGGTCCGTCTTTTGGGGCGTTCATCATACTGGGCAGGGCTGCCACCGCCGCCGCGTCCTGTCCGGGGAACAAATGGCCGTAAGTGTCCATCGTCAGCGTGATAGCTGAGTGCCGCAAAACCGTTTGAACTACCTTGGGGTGTACCCCCGCCACCGCCAACCATGCCCCGCAAGTATGCCGTAGGGCGTGGAAGTCCGCCTTTTCGCCTTCGTGGTTCGTGTAGGTCAGGAAATCCGATTGTTCCCACTGCAGCCGTTCCTCGGGGCCGTGGGCCGCTTCCAACCATGCCCGCCGGGCGTCCTGCAGGTCCGCCCGAAACATCGGGGCAACGTCCCATTTCGGGGGCATGTTGAAGACACGGGCCGCCGGGGCCTTTGTCGAGATGTGCCGAGCCAGTTCGGCCGCTAGGTCGGGCGAGATGTACTGTTTGCAATCTCGAGCGTTCTTCGTGCTTTGCAGACGATGTACGGCTGTTCAACTTCCAGAAACAGCCGCCCCCGGATCACCACGGCTCGATGCTCAGGATATCGCCAGGCTCGATCGCCGTGGGATCGACGACCGCGTGTTTGATGCGTTGTCGTTTCCAAGTCCAGGTCATGTGGACCATGCCGTCGGAGGTCTGGATGATGACCGGGTAGCTGAATTCCGAATCCTTCTCGTGTTCCAAAACGCCCACTTTGCGCCAAGTCAGACCATCTTCGGAGATCGCCAGATTCAACATGCTGCGCCGTCCCCAACCGGTGTCGCCAGCGGGCAGATGGTTATAGATCAGCAGGTGGCGACCATCGGCCAACGTCACGGCTTCGACTCCCGAATTATTATTGGGCAGATCGATCCCCGTCATCTTCGACCATGTCTGGCCTCCGTCCTCGGAAAAACTGGTCGAGATCACACCTTCGCGTGTGCGGCACAGAGCTTGTAACTTGCCTTCCGGGTGAATCAGCAGCGTGGGCTGGATGGCATTGAATTCCTCTGGGGTGTTGATCGGTCCGACCCGGCGCCACGTGCCCGATGGCAGGCCGCCGATCAGGTTGACCTTCTCGAAATGCACGGTCCATCCATCGTATTCGGTGGACGATCCGGCCAGCAGCGTGCCGTCGGGCAGCAGGATGGGTTTGCAACGGACCGGGCCATCGATGCCTTCGGGCAGACGGCGCCGGTCGCGAAAGCTGCGTCCACGGTCGTAGCTGACCATCATTTCGCCCCACCACGTGCGCGGGTCGGGTCCGACTTTGAAGAACAGCAGCGTGGGCGCGTCTCCAGGCGGTTGGAACAAAACGGGGTTCCAGCAGGGATGACGAAGATCCTCGTGCTGGATCCCGTTGGCCCATTCCGTCGGGTTGGTCCAACCGCCGCCGTCATGGTAGCTGGACCAGATTCCCACGTCAGGATGCTTTTCTCGCGTCCCGCCGAACCACGCCACGACCAAGCCGCGGCTGGTCTCGACCAACGTGCTGGCATGGCATTGCGGAAAGCGGGCTCGTTCGAAGATGAATTCCTCGCTGATAAATCCCGGGAATTTCGGTTCCGGCTGCGGCGTCGGCGGCCGGGCGACCAACTGCTCGGGGGCGAATTGGTTGCAATCCTGGTGTCGGATGTAATAGATGCGGCCGTCTTCGGCGCCGATGACCAGCCCCGGTTTACCGCTGCCATCCAGATCGCCCACCGCCGGACTGCAGGTGTGCCCGGAGATATCGCGGTCGGCCAGCACGCCGATCTCCTTCATGACGATCTTTCCGTCACGATCTTCGCAGTTGCGGTACCATGTGGCGTTCGTCGAATTGACCAGCAAGTCCAGTCGCCCATCTCCGTCCCAGTCCACAATGGCCAACTTGGAACGCCCGCTCCGCCCGCACGAACGTTCGTTCAGACGCAAGGGCCGATTGTCCTCGTCCACAAAGACCCGCTGCGCCGCACCGCCACCGGGCCGTAAGACCAGATAGCCTTCCTGGTCCAACGCGACCAGATCCAATTGGCCATCCCCCGTAAAGTCCAGCACCAGCGGTGTGGTACGCCACTGGGTCAGCGCATCGCTGGACGGCGTCTGCCACCAGGCCCACTTGGGCGGGTACTCGCGGAGCCCCGTGTCAAAGACGGCCGGTTCGACTCGCAACGGATCGCCGGTGCCTCGCAGCAGACCGATGCGACCCCAGATCGAGTTGTAGATGATGTCCAGGTGCCCGTCGCCATCCCAGTCGGCTACGGAAAAGCAGGTGTAGCCCCATTTCGCTTCGCACGGTCCCTGGATGGAACCGCTGGGACCGGCCATGATCCGGAAAGGTTGACCGTCGGGTGTTTCCAGTAACTGGGGCGCGGACCATTTGGGCAATCCGTCCTCGCCAGGACCCAGGTTGCGGAACCAGGCGATGTTGCCGGCCGTGTTGCCGCACAGGATGTCGTCCCTGCCATCGCCGTCCCAGTCGACGACGAACGGCGTCGCCAGCGCGCCGAACTTGAGCGTGTCGGCCTCCTGTTGAAAATAAACAGGCTGATGGAAGACGGGCATGCCGTCGCGGACCTGGCCAGTGTGCTCGACCAGCGCCACCCGTCCGTCTTCGTCACCGACGATCAGATCGATGTGGCCGTTGCCGGTCCAGTCGATGGCGGTCGGAGTGATCATCTGGACGTGCATCACCAGCGGCTGGCCATCGGAGCCGATCAGGCGGCGACCGGCAGCATAACGCGGTTGCTCGCGGGTACCGACGTTTTCGAAATACGTGAATCCGTCCAGGAATTCACCACACAACAGGTCCAGATCGCCATCGCCATCGAAATCGGCGAAGTTGGGTGACGGCCAGCCATAGACGTCGATCAGGCTGCCATCTTCGGTGGTCAGTTTGACGGGTGTATCGCAATAGTCCGGATCTTCGTCAGTGCCATGGTTTTCGATCAGATAGACATACCCGCGTAGAGGCCCGTTTCGCCAGCGTCCTTGAGCGTCGTAAGCGTGGTCCCAGACCAGGTCGCTCCAATCGCCCACGCCGACGATCAGATCGTGGACGCCGTTCCCGTTGAAGTCGACGTACCGCCACATATTCGCGCGAATGCGCCCCGACGCATCGTGGATGTTCGTGCGGGGGTAGATCCTGGTCGGCTTCTCGAACGAATCACGAAAATCAACGTGCTCGGCACCGGGCGCTAGAATGCGAGCTTGGCCGTCGACGTACGAGACCTGCATGTTGTGTGTTGCCGGTCCCAATCGCACGCCCGGCTTGAAGACCGGCAACTTCTCCCCCGGCTCGCCCCCGTTCTCGAAAAACCAGACACCGTTGGACGGTTTGTCCGGACAGGCGACCAGCAGATCGAGTTTGCCGTTGCCGTTATAATCCACGGGCATGGGCCAGGCCCAAAGCCCGACTCCCAGATCGACGACCAAACCGGGATGGTTGTACTTCAACGGCTGGAGTTTGAACGAGGCGTCGTCGGCCCCCGTCGTCGATGTCAGGCCGCCCAGCGCAAGAAACAAAAACACGGCGAGGAGAGAGGATTGTCGGATGCTGAACATGAGGTATCTCCCGGATAGATCGGTGATGCGGTTAGGACCGGCAAAACAATAGGTGCCGGATTTCATTTGGCGGCACGCGGCGCGAACGGGGTCGGGAGTCGTTTTCGGCCGACGATTTAGTAGGTCCCGCGCGCCGAGCGGGGCCTGCATTT
>REEF01001087.1 GCA_007695205.1 Planctomycetaceae bacterium | reverse complement strand
TTTTCTCAGTCGCGACGACCAGGGCAGGATGAGATAGCTGAGGTCGATCTCGTGGGCCAGCGTCTGATTGGGCTCGGTGATCTGGGCGGCGACGAGCCCCTTTCCGGATTCGAAGAACGAAGCGTTGTTGCGGAACGTGGACGACACGACCCAGTATTCGTGTGTCGCGGCGTACGTGCCGGGCGGGTGAGCTGAGGCGACTGGGTGGAGAAGAGAACGAGTTCGGCACCTTTCTCGGCCAGTCGCTGCCAGCCCTCGGGGTACTCGACGTCGTAACAGATTTGCACGCCGCCGCGGCCGAAGTCGAGTTCGAACACGTTGTGTTCAGCGCCCGGCCGCACGCCTCCTTCCAGAACGATCTGCCCTTTCGGGCCGGCCCGGTCCAACAGTGAGCGCGTATTCGCAATCAACGATTTCTCCAGCGTTTTCGTGGTGTCTGCTCGGAGCCAGTCCCATTTGCCGCAACTTCGGACGTTCCTCGGTTGCCCACGAAATGTCTGCCAGTTACACTTTTGCCTTTCTTTCATCCACGGGACCGCCATGAACCAGAACCTCCCCCGCATTTCCGCATCTTCCAGCCGAAGCCATCGGTTTCCGCTGGTGCTGCCGCTCGTGCTCGCTCTTTCCGTGGCGGTCCAGGCATCCGGCCGTGAACCAGCCAGTTGGATGGTGCCCGTCGGTGGCAATGCCTTCTTGACCGGCGGGGACGCCGGATCGAGAGGACGCGGCGGTTTGCGCTGGGATACGCCTGAGACGGTCATCTCGCTCTTCTTCCGCGTCGATCGGCCCGCGGACTTGCAGATCGCCTTGCGCGCCAGGGTGCCGCAGGGCGAATCGAGAATCCGCGCGACGGTGGCGGGCACGACATTCAAGGTCGATCTCCAGGGGGCCGAATCCGCGGCTTTTCCGGTCGGCAGCATTCGAGTCGAGCAAGCCGGCTACGTCCGCGTGGACTTGCAGGGCGTCGCGAAGACCGGCCCCGTGTTCGCCGAGGCGAGCGATCTCCAAATCACCTCCGACACGCCCGAACTCGCTTTGTCTTTTGTGAAGGACAACGACGCGAACCGGTTCTACTGGGGACGCCGCGGCCCCTCGGTCCATCTCGGTTTCCGGATGCCCGAACCAGAGGTTGCGTTGGACAAGCTCGAAGGCATTTTTAGGACCGGCAAATGAATGAGTGTCGCGTTTTGCGGAAGGGGTCGGGAGTCGTTTTCGGAGAGAGCGTTTCTTAGGTGGTTCGCGTCGCGTACCACCAAACCAAGTCCGACAGTTGCTCTCTTGCCGGTCTTCACCGGCCTGGAAACTTCATTTTTCTGACGGTGCAGCCGCGATGATTGAAACGATCGAATTCTCGGCCGTGGTGGCGTCGTCGATCTTCGGCGTGCTGCTGGCGGCTCGGAAAGAAATGGACGCCGTGGGCATCATCACGGTGGCCCTGGCGGTCGCGTTTGGCGGCGGCACATTGCGCGACCTGTTCCTGGATCGGACTCCTTTGTTCTGGATCGCCAACCAACACTACACCGTGATCGTGTTTACCATCGCGCTGGCCGGTTCGCTGTTCCCGCGGGCGCTGATTCGACTGGAGCGTTACTTGGCCATTCCGGACGCCCTGGGGATGGGCTTGTTTGCCGTGGTCGGAGCGAGTTACTCGCTGGACGCAGGCACCTCGTTCTTTCTGGCTGCGATCCTGGGGACGGTCACGGGCACCTTCGGGTCCGTGATCGGCGACGTCTTGTGCAACGAGATCCCCTCGCTGTTCCGCCCTGCCCCGCTCTGCGCCACGTGTGCGTTCACCGGCGCCTGGCTGTACCTGCTGTGCCGCGCGATAGGCGTGGACGGAGACCTCGCGCTGATGGCCGGAGTCGCCGCCACCGCCGCCTTCCGCCTGGCCGCCCTGCGCTGGAACATCCACCTGCCCTCCACCGCAGAGCGGATCAAGGCGTCCGAACCCAAGATCGACGAGACCGGGAAGAACGGGTAGCGCGCCCCCTGCCCCGCCGCCAGCTTGAATTCCTTTCGAACTGGGTCTACTCGCTCGAAATGGCAGGGATCTTCGATTAGATGACGAGCAACTCACGGCGCGCGTAGAGCTGTTCCAGGAGGTCGCGCATCTCTTCGGCGATTTCGGGCGGAGGATCACCCGCCAAGCCGACCGCCAGCAGTTTCTCTGCCAGCCGATACTCTTCGCAATTCAAGGCCAGCGACGCTGCGCTGCGATGAAGAACCGATCGCATTGGCTCCTCGTCAACACGACAGGCAATTCTGGCAGCCGCTTCCCTCGCCAACTCCAATGCTTCCATGAACCGCTCGCACGAGGCCGCTTCGTCGCCCTCCGTTCGAGCAATCACAGCGGCTTCGGCCAGAGTCATCGCTTGTTCGTGCAGATCGTTAATCTGGTCCAGGTTCATAGCTCAGCTCTACGTTGGAGAAAAGAGATCGGGTGGCTGAATTCGACGACCGCAATCAAGGCCGGCAGGACGCCGTCACTGCGATCGGTTTGACGTGCCTTCTGGCGAACGCGAGCTTGCAGCCGCCGGACACCTGCCGCCCGCAAGCCCGAGATCTCCAGTCGCGCGTCGTGACGATACGGCGGCGCCCCGGCTCGGCTAAGCCAGTAGTCGAAACCGGTGCCCTTCATCGACCGACGAACGACGTTGTAATCGGTGACGGCTTTCACCGTCAGCAGAGCAATTGCAATGGCTCCATGTTCTGTGGCGACTTCTGCATCCGCGTAAGTATCGGCAATCCCGAGGGAAAGTGATTTCCAATGCACGCATGTCTCGGCATCCATCAGCCCCTGAATCTCCATGACAACTCCCGGCATATGCGTCTGTTCTTCGAGACAGATAGCGCACGCTTCCGCAATCATGCGACAAAACGCTTCCGACAGCGCCGGGCACTTCGCCGGCAAAGCGTCCAGATCAAAGTCGAATCTGTCACGAGCAGTCAAGACTCTCTCCTCTCCGTGTGGGTTGACTAACCGCTAGAATTATCGGCCGTCGAATCGAGTTTGGCAAGACGGGAGTCGCGATGTACCACGAAGCTGTACAGAAATGGGACTGGCACCGGGCATCCAGGACCTAGAACCAGTCTCATTTTCGGCGCAGCCGCCCTGACTACCAGACAGTAATCCGACGGAAAAGCAGGATCAATTAGCGAGTTCCACGGGCGTCCGGGTAACCGTTGATGCGGACCAAGACTTTGCTTCTTCCGACCTCGCGTCGCAGCAAGCCGCCATCGTCGCTGATCCCGCTGCCGCCGGTCCGCGGCGGCTATTCGATGACGACTTCCTGGATTCCGGCGGACCATTCTTTTTGCAGGTCGATTTCGATTTTGACCGCCTTGGTTGCGACGGGCTCGAATTCGACTCGATTGAACTGGTCCTTTTCCGTTCCGTACGATCCGCGGTTCGTCACGGGCTGGAATCGGCCGTCGGCGTCTTGGTACAGGATCCGCCACGATTTCGGCACTCGACATGCCCCGCGGCCGGTGTCGTCGAACCAGTAGACCTGGACTCGGGACAACTCGTGGGCCTGCTCCCACTCGAATTGCACCCACTCGGTGGTGCCGCTGTGCGGCCAGAAATCCAGGTGCAGGTTCGAGGAATCGGCCGAGTCGATGGGTACGTTCTGGTCCTTGATCGCGTCCAGCGAGACGTGAACGAACGAGGCCGTGGTCTTGCTCAGATAGGTCAGCGTGTCGGCCGGTTTGGGTCGGGCTCCTTGCGGCACCCGAGCGGGCCAGACGGTCATCTGGCTTCGGCCGCGATGCGCCCAGGCGTAGTACGGAATGGCCACAAACGGGCGTTTCTCGTCCGGCACGATCCGGCCGTCCAGCGTCCGCTTGGCAGTCTCCGCTTCGCCGCTGATCGTGACCACGCCGCCCAGCAGGTCGGATTGGAACCGGGTGTTCAGT
>REEF01001086.1 GCA_007695205.1 Planctomycetaceae bacterium | reverse complement strand
TTGACAAACGTTTGACGCGCACGTGACAACTGAATTGCGATTTCGGCACAAAATGAAGGGAGTACGGATCCCGATGGGGATTCGCAATCCCACTTTTTTTCGAAGGAGCTGACGATGGCACGACAGATTTTTCACGGCAGCATGATCCTGCTGGTCCTACTTGCACTGCCCATGAGGGCGCCCGCCGACACGGTCCAACTGAGGATCGAAAGCGATCGGCCGGTGGTGGAAGCCGGCAAAACGCACACGGTTCGCGTGAAAGTCGAAGTTCAGGGTGCGGAATTGCCCGAAGCGGATCGCCCACCAGTGAACCTGAGTTTGATTATCGACAAATCGGGATCCATGCGGGGGGACCGGATCGAGCACGCGCGGCAAGGGGCGATCGAAGCCGTTCGCCGCTTGGGAAATCAGGACATCTTCTCGGTGGTCGTGTTCGATCGAGAAGTGAAGACGCTGATCCCGGCCCAGCGATTGACCAACCTGGGCCTGGTCGAAGAGACGATCAGCGGCATCCAGGCGGGCGGAACGACAAATATCCATGGGGGGATGCAGGCGGGTTTGACGGAATTGAAGAAGAACCTCGATAAGAAATACCTCAATCGAGCGGTTCTACTTTCCGATGGACTGGCCAATGTGGGACCGACCCAGCCGGAGGCGTTCGACAAACTGGGCCGCGAGTTCTCGCGTTCGGGCGTGATCGTCTCGACGGTCGGGTTGGGTCGAGACTACAATGAACGACTGTTGACCAGTCTGGCACAGGCCAGCGAGGGTAATAACTATTTCGTGGACAACCCCAAGACACTGCCGAAGATCTTCGAGGATGAGATCGGAGCGTTGGTCAGCACGGTGGCGACCGGGGTGACAATCACGATCGAGTTGCCGGCGCGGGTCACGCTGCGCAACGTACTGGGGCGTGCTTACCGGCAGGCAGGCAACCGGATCGAGATCGACTTTCACGACCTGGGCGGGGGCGCCAGCAAGTACAGTCTGTTGGAACTGACAATCCCTCGAGGTGACGAAGGTCAGGTGCTGGACGCCTTGGTCGCGCGGGCTCGGTACCGTCGCGTGGCGGACAACCGGGACGGCGAGACTTCGGCGCGGACGCAGGTGCGGTATACTAACCGGCCGGAGGAGGCGGATGCCGCAGTGAATGTGGCGGTTCAAAACGCTTGGGTGGAATTGCACCAGGCGGCGGTACAGGACGAGGTGTTGGATTTGGTCGAGCGAGGAGAACGCCAGCAGGCTCAGGAACGGCTGCGCAAGCTGGGTGACGAGGCGGCTGCGGCGGGGATTCAGGCCGCGCCGGCGCGGCGACTGGAAAGCTACGGCCAGCGCGAGTCGCAGATCCTGCAGGAACGCAGTTATTCGCGGCAGGAAGTCCTGCAACGGCGGACCGATGCGTACCAACTGCGGAATCAGCAGTCGGTGGGCCGGGTCCGCATCGACGACGAACGTTGACGAAATCGGGAGCGATCGAACGTGAAACAAGGTCTCACTTTCTGGGCACTGCTGCTGTTGCCGACCCTGTTGTTGGGGATCGGCACGGTGTGGTTGGTTCAGCGCGAGGCGGATCGCATGGAGGACAATCTGGCCGCGTTTCGCACGGCGCGGCTGGCGAGTCTGAACCAGCATGCGGAGACGGCTGCGGCGAACCTGCTGCTGGCCTTCGAGGAGGTCTGCGAGGCGCTGCTGGACACACTGGCGGAGTTGTCCGAGAGCTCGCCGGAACAATTCGAACGGGCGCTGGAAGCTCTGTCCGCGGAGAATCCGTTCGTGCGGGCCAGCGGTTTGTGGCGCCCGCCGGCGGGCTTCGTCGCCGGGTCGCTGGAAGGGGCGGTGGGCGAACTGCCGTGGGATGTGTCCGAGCTGGAAATCGAGCAAGTCGAGCAGCGTGTGTTGGAGCAGCAACTGACGCGGAACCAAGCGTTCGCGCGGGGGCAGTTGCAAACCCGCCGCGAGCTGGACACCTTGGCGCGCAGCCGAGCCGATCCGGCCCGGGCGGCGCCCGAAGCGGCCGTGGGTGCGGCGGCGCCCGGCCGCCGCATGCCGGGCGTTGTGGCCGAATCGGAATCTGCGTCGGCCGAGCTGAGTCCCGCGGCCCCCGAGCCCAGCCGCTCCGTCCGCGGCTGGGCCTGGGTCGGCGATCCGGCGAACCGGGTCCTCTGGGGTTGGATCCTCAGCCACTCCCGTCCGCAGGTCCGGGTACTGGAGGTCGATACGGACTTCCTGTACCGCAACCTGCAGCGTCTGTTGCCGGAGAGTCGGCGTCAGGAGGTGACTTGGGCGCTGTCGCGGGACGGGCTGGCCGAATCGTGGCCCCGGGAGTTCCTGACCGGTGCGACCAGCCTGGGCTCCGACCTGCCCGGCTGGACGGTGCATTATGCAGCCCCGCCGGGCGAACCGGCGCTGGAAGTGGCCGCCTTTCGCTGGCTGGGCTCCGCCCTGGTGCTGGGCATCACCCTGTCGATCGGCATGGGAGCCCTCTTGCTGCGCTGGCAGGCGGTGGCAGCGGAGCACGAGGCCCGGACCAAAACGACGTTCCTGACGAACGTTTCCCACGAGTTGAAAACGCCGCTGGCAGCGATCCAGTTGTATGCCGAAATGCTGGACGCCGGCAAGATCCAGGAGGAAGCCAAACGTCGCAGCTATCTCCAGACGATTCGTCACGAGACGGGCCGGCTGGCACGTCTGGTAGCGAACCTGTTGGACCAGAGCCGATTGGACCGTGACCCGGGATTCCGTCTAAAACGCGTGCCGCTGGATGCCCCCATGCATCTGCAAGACTTTCTCCAGCAGCGGGAAGCGGAAATTCGCGCTGGCGGGTTCGCGCTGGAAACGCGGATCGCTGCCGCCCGGCAAAGAGTCCACGCCGATCCGGACGCTCTGGACCAGATCCTCTCGAATCTGGTGGACAACGCCCTCAAGTATGCCCGAGACGGCGGGCGATTGGACGTCGAAGGGGAAGCGGACGGGCCGGACGGCAGGTACTTGATCCGCGTGCTGGATCGCGGCCCCGGAATTCCCCCGTCGTTCCGATCCCGGCTGTTCACTTCGTTCGCCCGCTCCCAAACCCGGCTGGAGCGTCCCCACGGTGGTTTGGGCCTGGGATTGAGCATCGCTCGCGGACTGGCCCGCAAAATGGGCGGCGATCTGCAGTACGCTCCACGCGCCGGCGGTGGAGCCGTCTTTACCCTGTCCCTGAACCGGAGCGGCTCATGAACCCGACCTTGCTGATCGCCGAAGATGACGACGCCCTCCGCGATGGCCTGAAAGATCTGTTCGAAGCCGAAGGCTACGATGTCCTGCCCGCCGGCAATGGACGAACGGCCCTCGAACTGTGGCGGCAGTATCGACCGCTGCTGATCGTGCTGGACATCATGATGCCCGAGCTGAACGGCCTGGAGGTCTGCCAGCAGATCCGCCGCGAAGACACCCATACCCCGATCCTGTTCCTCACAGCCAAAGCCCAAGAGATCGACCAGGTCGTGGGCCTGAAGCTGGGCGGTGACGACTACGTCACCAAACCCTTCGGCATGCAGGCCCTGCTGGCACGCGTCGAGGCGATCCAGCGGCGCACGGCATGGGGCCAAGCCGCCAGGGAACTGGACGCCTTGCCCGACGAGTTCCCGTTCGGCGAAGGGGTGGTCAGCCGCAAACGGTACCAGTTCACCCGAGCGGACACCAGCATGCCGCTGACGCTCCGGGAACTGAAACTGCTGGAACTGTTCCACGACCATCCGGGCGAGGTGATCAGCCGCAACCGGCTGCTGAACGAGGTCTGGGGGATCGACTATTTCGGTACCACCCGTACGCTGGACCAGCACATAGCGCAATTGCGGAAAAAGGTCGAAACCGATCCCAGCCACCCCACCCACCTGCTGACCGTACACGGAGTCGGCTACCGTTACGCCCCGC
>REEF01000995.1 GCA_007695205.1 Planctomycetaceae bacterium | reverse complement strand
ACACGCCATATTCGTCGTACAGCGAGTGCTGCTGTCGCAGCAGACGCGCGGCATGTACGCAACTGGCGGGCAACGAATCCAAGCGACTCAAGACGTCCGTATCCCGGAAGATGTTGCCTTTCACCCGCGTCTGTTCGGCCAATTGAATCATTCTCGGTTGCGTCAATCCGTATTCGGCGGCGGTCACGAGCGCGGCCAGCAAAAGGTGGCCGGACGCCGAGCCGTCGGGCGAGCGGATTTCGACGGTCTGGCGGCCACGCTGGTCATGGTAGTCCTCGGTCTCGTTGGGGTTGATGAACCGAGCCAGATCCGCGCCACCGGACCATCCCAAAGGTACGCGGATCAACACCGATCGATTCGAATCGCTCCAACAGATCCGCGTGGGCGCTTCCTGATTCGGTACCAGACGACGGTACGACGTGGCCACCGTATTGCCGAACGCCGAAATCGTCGGTGCATACGTGGTCAACCCGCCGATCATCTTTAGCGCGTCTTCCGATAAGCGACCTTCGGAGGTCGTCATGACGTTGCGATCTTCCTGGATCAGTTCCAAGTGGATATGGTACCCGTTGCCCGCGATCCCCTCTTCGATTTTCGGTGCGAACGTGGCGATGATTCCGTTTCGGTAAGCGATCTTGCGGATGATCCACTGGGCGATCGACATAAAATCGCCCATTTCCTCGATGGGATGCGAGTGGAATTCGATCTCGTGCTGTTCCGCACGCCGTCCGTTCAACTGCGCTTCGTCGGACGCCATCGATTCGATAAAACCAACCTCGGAATGCGCATACTTGATCGCGCCCGTAATCCGCGACAGGTGCCGCAGCATCTCGTTGACCACTTCGTTGCTCTTGAAGTACGGCGAGGCGGCATGATATCCGGCTTGCCGAGGCGGGATGTAGTGTTCGCCCTGGTTGGGCGCGATCAAGTAGAATTCCGGCTCGGCCAACGCCCACAGTTCGCAGCCCGTCCGCTGACGAAAACGCTCGTGTGCCAACGCTAGGATATTGTCCGGGGTAAACGGCGCTCGTCTGCCCTCGCGATCCAAAAAACGGCAGATGAAGTCCAGGCTGGTCGGGTCGAACGGGTTGATGAATGCCGATCGGTAGACGGGGACCACGTACAGGTCCGATTCTCCCGCATCGACGAACCCTTTGAACAGCGACGAACCGTCAACACGTTCGCCCGCTGCCAGAATTCGGTCCGCTTGTTCTGTATTCGAAAAAGGCAGCCGCAATTCCTTCAGCCGCCCGTCACCGCCCGTGTAGCGAAACGTGAACCGCTCGATCCCCTTGGTCCGAACAACCTTCAGCAGATCAGCCCGAGTAAAGTCGTTGCGATCCTTGCCGAGCAATTGGCAAAGCGGGTTGGCGAGAGCAAAAGTTTCCGACATGGCATCTCCGAGGTAATGGGAAAGGGGATTTCACAGGTCTAAGGACGACCCGGTTCGGGACTCAATGCGATGCGAGCGTAGCTGATCGTCCCCGAGGTGCCGGCTCGCGTACCCAGCAAATCGATGGTGGCAGACGGTGCGCAACCAGCTCGCACCGTGGCGGTGAAAAACACGGTCAGCGGGTGTTCCATGTCCAATTTTATTGGCGGCGTACTGGTCCCGTCAGCCAGCAATTCGATCAGACGGTTCTCCGAGACAAGCGTGCCCGCACGGTCGGTGCCGTGGACGTAGCAGATGACGAACAGACGGCCATCCGGCGTCACATGAAATCGAGCTCGACCAGGGATCTCCGTCGAGCCGACTTCGCCGCCGGCCAGCAGCGTCCGTCGCTGGATGACCTGGCCGCGTCGCACGATGGCGTACTTCAAGGCCCAGATCCGTTCGATGTCGGGAAACCGCTCGTTGCGCAACGTCAAATGGATCGGGTTTTCGTGCCACAGCATATGGACGTCACCGTCGTCCGCAAGGTACAGATCGCAGGAGAACAGCCAGCCGCCGGTCGCATAGCAATGGTCGATCTCGATCCAATCAGAGAACTTGCCGGTAGTGATATCGTCCGACCAGGTGTAATACAGTTTCCGAAATCGCGGACCCCATTGACGCTTTAAGTCACCCACGTCCGGCATGCGTTCCCATTGGTCAAAGGCCGAATTGCCCAGGAAGTGGACGGACCGATTCTTTAAGGCCACGTTCGGGTAATTGACTCGAGTCCCGGCCCCGCCATAGGGCGCTTTTTCAGGATCTTCACGCGGCAACCAATCCAATCTGCCCGTCGTCCAACGCTGCTGCCGATCGAGAAACGCCCAGCGGGAATGGGTATAACCGATGTTCTGGAACAGGATCAGCTCGTCCCGCGTCCCGTCGGCGGCAAAGCTGCGATAGGAATGTTCGGTGAACGGCGGCGAGTCGCCCCATTGGGGCAGCAGCGTCTTGTAAGCCGCTCGAGCATCCGAGGCCGCGAACTGCAGGATTTCAGGCCGTGCCGGGCCGGCAACGGCCGCCGGATCGGTCGTCAGCGTGGGGTTGACCGACATCATCACGCGTCCATCCCGAAAGCAGCTCAACGGACACGGCTCGCGAGTCCGGTCGTTCGGGTCCGCCTGCTGCAACAGCCACTGATCGTCCTTTCGCTGGAACAACATCCAGCGGCAATTGTTCAGCGGTGGGTAATCGGCCAACGTTTCCAGGCCGCTGACAAATACCTCGTCTTTCCACCGGACCAGGCAGGTGTTGCCGTGGGACCACATCGGCCCCGCCCCGTTGTTGGCCGCTTGGAACTGGTAAACGTCTTCTTCCAATTCGACCACCGGCCGTAATTGACCGCCAGCCGCTACCAGCGGTTTCGCGTCCTCGACCGGCACGACCGGTGACGGGGTGGGGGGCTGAGCGACCGATCGAGCCGGTCGCCCCAAGATCACCGAAGCGGCCGCGGTCGAGCCGACGGCCGTACCGAAGAACTTTCGTCGCGTCATCCTGATCATCGTTCCACCTCCGTGCGAACTACACGTTCAACTTCCAGGGCTTGCGGTATTCGTAATGCAGCCATTCGTTGGCTTCCGGGTTGTTCGTAAAGCGTTCCTTTTCCGGGTCCCATTCCAACGTGCTGCCGGTCATCAAGGCAATGTTGGCCAACAGCGCGTACGTCGTCGAAATATGTCCGACCTCGATATCGCACTTGGGCATGCCGCGAGATCGCATGCAGTCCAGGAAATCCTTGGCGTGTTGAGCTGTCAAGGACAGGTTCGCCACGCGGTGATCCGCGTGGCGGTAATCGGCCGCCTTGAATTCCATCGGTTCCATCCGCGGTTGCCGGTCCTGGTACTGACCGCCCCGTTCCGGAATCACGCGTACGACCGAGTCGCTCAGATAGGCCGTGCCCTGCGTACCCCGCAACTCGCCATGCCCCGGGTGCGGCAAGGCCGGGTTCCCATTGGCCTCGTACTGCCCGAACATCACCAGCCGCCCCGGTTCGGTCTCCAGGATCGCCTGCATCGTGTCGGGGATCGTACGATCGTCCTGAACCGCGTACCGCCCGCCCAACGCCGCGATACGCACCGGACCGCCGTCGCCGGTCATCCAGCGAATCACGTCCAGATGATGCACTCCGTTATTGGCGATCTGCGAGGAATACAACATCCACCAGCGAAACTTGTACGGCGCGATCGTCTCGCGATACGGCTCCATCGGCCGAGGCCCCAACCACAAATCCCAATCCAGACCCGGGGGCGGCGCCGTGGGCTCGGCCTTGCCCATGCCTGTCGGATACATGTTGCTCAGATGATAACAGCGGCATACCGTCACTTTGCCCAACAGATCGTCCTGGACTCTCTTGGCCACCTCGGCATACAGTTCCGACGCGCGGCGATGCAGGCCGACTTGGACCACGCGCCCGGTCCGTCGAGCCACCTCGACCATCTTGCGCCCCTCGTAGACCGTCATCGATACGGGCTTCTCGACATACA
>REEF01001083.1 GCA_007695205.1 Planctomycetaceae bacterium | reverse complement strand
CTAATTCATTTTCCAGTCCTTACGCCACGCGATGTCAGTCCGAAGTCAACTCGAGCGGAATGGTGTTTCTGCCGGGTTCGACGGTGACCTGGAGACCCGATTCGCGAGGCCTATTATACTTCTGCGGCACGACAAAGGTGGTTTTGGGGGCCGACGCGTACTCGTCGGTTGGCACATACGGGACGCCCGCTTGTTCTGCTTCTTCTTCGGTCATCGGCGTTTCGACGATGGTCTTGGCGACACCCACGTAGTATTCGCCTGGTAAAGTCCCGGCTTCGGGTACAGCGGCCAACTCTCCGGTCACCGTCGCGGTCAGCTTGTAAACGCCCTGCTGGTTGGTCATGCCGGTGGCCGATACCCCTTGTCCTTCGGTTACGGGTACAAAGGTGACCGTCGCTTCGGGGACTGGTTGACCATCCAGGGTCACCACGCCCTCGACGTACTCGGTATTCAACGTGGGCTGGCCCCCACAGCCTGCCAAGCCAGCGAAACAGGCTGCCAAACCCATCCAGAACCAAGCGAGTGTCCGTAGCTGCATCATTCTTTCCTTTTTAGTAACTCAAGTAAAACTACTCTGCGATTCTTCCGATTCGAAACAACGGCACCGGCGGACGGAGGAGGCCGTCGCGCCGGAACCATTGTCTTCTTTTTGCGTCCCATCGCGGGCGACTATGGCAGTTGTACCGATTCGCCACCACGCGACGAACCCAGTGCACCCCAGACACCTCGCAACGACGGTCCGCCGTAATCCTGAGGCCGAGCTGGATTCTGTGCAAAATCGACTTCGCTCAATGACGGATCGCCTGCGTCGATCGTCTCGCTAACGAAACGGGTGGAACCGTCCGCCATCGCCACGTTCACACCGCCGGGATGATAGCTACTGGCGGTGACCAGCGCCCAGGCCTCGCCGCTGTTCCCACAACTGGGGGCGTTGGGCGGCAGCACCACGTGCCACTGCGTGTAAATCGAGTGGGCGTCCGCCCATCGCCAACCGGCCAACCAGGGGTTTGCTCCGGGACCTTGAATGTCGCCTGTCAAGGTGCGATCGGGTCCGACGCGAGCCAAGCATTGAGAAGGAGCCAAGTAACTGGTACCCCAGCCAGGATGGCCAATTCCACTGGCAAAACCTTCGCCGACCCTGCGGCTTCCAAGGATGCCGATCTTGACTTCACCCAGCAGGAACGTGTTGCTTGTTCCGTCGTTGATGGTCGCCGTTGAAGTCGGGAAATGCTGGCCGCTGCCAAAGACACCGCGGACTTCCTGGGCCGTATGCGTCACCCACATATCCCCGCGATTGCAGTGATAGCTGGTGGGATATTTTCCTCCGTTCTGATCGGCCACACTGCCCGCTCCGGCATCCGACGGGCAGATAAAACCGTCGATCCGAGTCTGCGTCACCGAAAAATTGGTCCAAGGCCTGGTCCCCGTGCCGATGTGCGGAACCAATTGGTCATAGAGCGGCTGCTGTTCGATGTACGGCAGCAGCACCGTCAGATAACTCCAACGATCCCTGCCACTGCCAAATCCGCCGTTTGCATCTGCCCAAATCGGTTGTCGGACTGCCGAGGGAAACTGCTGGTAAGTGTCGTGGAAGTTGTGGCATGCCAGAGCCAACTGTTTCAAGTTATTGGTGCATTGCGTACGCCGCGCGGCTTCGCGAGCTGCCTGGACGGCCGGCAAGAGCAGCGCGACCAGGACGCCAATGATCGCAATCACGACCAAGAGTTCGACAAGCGTGAACGCCAACCGCAGCCGCCGCGGACGACAAGATGCCGTCAAGCGAAAACGGCTACGACATTGGGTAACCGGTTGCATCGGTTTCTCCTTTGACAAAACAGATTAGAAAAACAAAACGAAAAAAACAGGAATCGTGCCGAAACACGTCGTTAATCAGTCAATTCAAAAGTCTGCTCGACAGGCCCGTTCAACACAACCTCGATCGACAAGTCCGAGGTGCTAACACTGGCGTATCGCTGCGGTAGTTGGTTGACGATTTCCGGTTGATCGCCGGGATCGGCGTCCGGATCGTCGACCTCCTGGCCACCCTCTAGCACGGACTTATGCACGGCCACCTGATACGAACCGGGCAAAACCCCCTCGCGTTCGGCAAAGGAACGCACCGAGGCCTTGCCGGACGCATCGGTTCGTCCTTGGGCCGACGGATTCTGTGAATCGCTGGGCGAGAACAGGACCGTCGCCCCTTCGATCGCCTGGCCGTCGTACATCACCGTGATGTTCACCGGCGTCATCTGCGGATAGTCTCCATTCGTACCACATCCCGTCATGCTGAACATCAGCATCAGGGCCAAAGTCGAAAACAACGCCGTGCGAAGCAGATTCATTTGCGTCTCCGTCGATAAACGAGCCATTAATTTCATCCAACACCATGCGAGCGCGTTACGGCAGCGAAACCGTTTCTCCGCCCCGGATCGAACCCAACGCACCCCAAACACCGTAGGGGCTGAACTGGGTGCCCGGTCCGGGAAATTCAACGGCCAAGTTGCCGGTATCCACCGTCTCGCTCATGAAACGCACCGAGGCATCCCCTAGCAGCACGTGGACGCCACCGGGATGATTGCTGGAAGCGCTCCAAACGCCCCAATTCCAATGCGCCCCATCGTTGCCCGTGTTGCAAGCCGGGGAGTTCGGAGGCAGCATCGTGTTGAAGCCCGCAAAGAACATCGCTCCATCGCCCCAACGAGAGCCCGAGGCACCCATCCCCAGATTGGTTCCCTCTAAGTACCGGTCCCCTTGCCCGCGGAGCACTCCGCAATCGGCGGGCGAAGTCATCGCCACGTTCAATGCCACCGCGCTGCGCACCGACCACAGGTTCGGTTGCGCGATCATCCGCTCGCTCATCGCCACCGTGTTGCTCAGACCGTCGGTGATATCCGCCATGCGGCGAAAACCGTACAAGGTGAACATGCCGCGACTCTGATTGCTCTCGCCAAAACCGGGCACAGGATTCTCCCCGGCATTGATCCCGATCGAATCGCCAGCCGAAAATCGGTAGTTCACCGCCTGCGTCTGTCCCAGCGGGCGACGATAGCTGTCCGAGGGACAGCGAAGCGTGTTGATGGCAACCCTAGTCCAAACGTAGTGCCCGTTCCATGGGACTGGACCGAACGGACCGGTTCCCGCCGAGTCGTTCATGGAGATCGCATCGTACAGCGGTTGTTGCTCGATGTACGGCAACAACGACACAAAGCCGCTCATCCGCATCCGCATATGGTCCAAACCGCCAGGGCAGGGATCCAATTCGCCATCGCAACGGTTGCCCGAACCACCCTGCCGAGCCGGCAACGCATTGTACGTGTCGTGATAGTTGTGCAAGGCCAATCCCAGTTGCTTGAGATTATTCGCGCACGAACTGCGCCGCGCTGCCTCGCGAGCTGCCTGGACCGCTGGCAGTAGCAGAGCGACCAAGACGCCGATAATGGCAATCACCACCAATAGCTCGACTAACGTGAACCCTGGGCGACGTAGCTTAAGGCCCCGGGCGCGTCGACAAGATACTCTCTTCCACATCATAGAAGCTCCTGAGAGGAAAAAAAGAAAGATCAATCGGGTTCTGAATTCATGCGAAAGCGGTATGGAATGAGCCCGCACCCAACCGCGAACCCGCTACTTAAGCGCCAGTATAACCGACAAACCAAGTTCCGCAAGCGAACAGCACAAAAAGTTTTTCATATACTATCCTAGCGACGCCCCCCGATTGCAACTGAAGGCTTGTTTTATAGGGGGGGGGGTGGAGGTCTTCGAAGTTGCGCATCGTCTCCGGCGAGCTTGCTCGGTGGGACGACGATTTTGCACTAAATCGAGGAAATGCGCAACTTCAAAGGCGGAGGTCGGAGGAGCGTTGCGTTAGATGGCCTCCGAGCCTCGCTCGCCCGTGCGGATGCGGATGCAATCTTCCAGCGG
>REEF01000638.1 GCA_007695205.1 Planctomycetaceae bacterium | reverse complement strand
CCGCCGGAGATCCACCGAGCTGCCCCGGAGTGGTCCCAGGCGCCAAGCTTGAGGCCCCGGCAGTGGGGTTGCCATGGGGCGCCCCGGGGTGCCGCAGACGGGAGAGTGGAAGTCCAAGTTTCTTTTCGGATCGGGCATACTGCTGTAACACAGCCCGGATGTTGCGCCCTTGAATTGTAGTTTGGCGTCATACGGACTGTCTGGAGTTCACACATGGCGCATTGGATGTCCGGAATTGCAGTGTTTCTACTGAGTTTTCTTTACTTCTCCGCAAACGCGCCCTGCTGGCAGTTCGAACGTCTGTGGGCTCGACAACATGGGCAGAGCCCACCGCCAGAGATCATGCTTCGCTTAGGCTTGACTCCGCGTGATCGTCGCGCGGTATCTGCTTCAATCCTTTCTGCCGTGGCTGTGTTTTTCATCACGGTAGCTTATTTTTTTGGTTCATCCCAGCTCAAGAGTTTTGGTGCACCCGTGTTTTCAGCATTCTTAGGTGGCTTACTTTCTGGTTTGGCATTGCACCACTTTGGCTCAGGGAGCAAGAAAGTTCGTAGCTTCTTCGCCGCGCTCGACTCAGAAACGAATTCTCGGCACATACGCTAAACATGCCGCATGCTCAGATCCATGGTTTTCTTTAACTTATGAAGTTGAGTTTGTTGCTGGAGAACCGTCCATTTCGGCAAGCTGGCTGGTGAACATGTGCCAGCTCCGACCAAAGCAGCCCTTGTCCCGATTAAGCTCAATTCAAGTTTTGGCGGCCACGAAACGTACCGGGATGCCGTGCGCGGCCGCCGTGTGGTTCGCTTTTTCGATGTCGTCGGGTAGTTCCGCGGCGTAGTACGTGCTGCCGGGGCGATCCCCTTCAACAATGTGGATCCCCAGGATTTCAAGACTATCGGAGTCCATGTCGCGGAAGAATTCCAGAGCAGCGCCCTGGGCCGTGCCAGACGCGGGTAGATAGTCGTCCTCGTAGTGCCAATCAGGCCCTTCGCGGAACCACTCCGCTATGACGGGACAAACGCGAGTAGTGAACTCCGCGACGGTCAGAGTCCGGACCCAGTCCGCCGCGCCCTCCTCCGGCTCCTCGGGAAGCGCGTCAAGTCGGCTCTCCAGGCTGGCGATCTCATCTTCTTCATCGCCGTCGGCCGCACCCTGCGCTTCCTCCAAGTTTGCTTCCAGGTCATCGCGAAAGTCGGAATAGAGTGAGTACACGGCCCACGCCAGCGGTTCGCAGTCTTCCATCGCCTCCACCAGGTCCTCCGGCGACCGCGACCGGAACGCAGCCACATAGTCGTAGAACTCGGCGCGCGTTCGGGCTTCGACGTAGTTGGCCATGCGAAGCGTGCCCCCATCGCTCACCTCGAACAAGGTCACCGGTTCGCGCGCCGACGGCGACTCCTCTACATCATCACTCACGGGCTCGCTCCTGGCACGAACTCCATAGATCGATCGCCTCTGCGCAGCGTTGTCTGATCCGCTGAGCGACAGCCTCAAAATCCGTCACGGGCGACGCATCGACCTCACGAAGGTACAGCCTGCGGTTCACCTCCACCATCACGGCTCCGACGCGCCGGTCGCGCCGGTAGCGGCTGCCCGGCACGAGCGCCCCGGCGAACGGGTCGTTCAGGCGCACGCTCCAGCCGGCGCGGCGGAAGGACGACGTGAAGCAATCCCGCAGTGCGGCACTCGTGTGGAAGTCGTCGGTGCCTATGCAGATGTCGGGCCTTCCGCGTGAAGGATCAGACATCTCGTAAGGCAAGGGCATATCGGGGAAGCTGTGGCAGTCGAGCACCAGGCATCGACCATGCCCCTCGAGCGCCGCCGTCACGGCCGCATCCAACATCGCGTGGTGAGGACGGTAGTATGCGCTCAGCAACGCCTCACGCTCTCGGGCCGTCAAGGGCCGCCTCAGCGTCGTCAGCTGCGACGTCACCGTGTAGACCGCGCCCATGCCGCGGGCGGCCATCGGCTCATCTGCGTCGTCCGGGAAGCGCTCGACATCAACCACCAAGCGGCTCACTGGGGCGCGAACCACCACGGCTTCAGAGCTGGGATCCGCGAAGAGCGCCAGCGTGCGATGATCCGTCATCCGCTTCAGTTCGCGATCAAGATCGGCCTCGTCCAGAAGCAGCTGGGAGCGGACGGCCTCCGGAACTTCGGTCGAGTCATGGGGTACGTGAAGGACGACCCACGGTGGATAGGTCATAGGGTTGGTCCTCGCCGACCACTGGTTCCCAGAATCGGCGGTGATCTCTCGTCGGAGCCCCTTCTGGTACGGTCAGTCGATCCCGTCGCACTCCGTACAAGGTCCGAAGAGGTGTTCGAACGCCCGGTGCCTGCACGGTCTGGCAAAGTCCGGGGGAACCGCAGATCCTGCCTTGGATCAACAAAGGCTCTCATCGAGATTTCTATCGCCCCGATCAGGTACCTGGCGAAGCTACTGCGCCCGTCCCAAAGCTTCGCGCGCTCTCTCGATTTTGACGTCGGCACTTAGGCTATCGCCATACAAGTACTGCCTGCTGGCCTTGGTTGGAATCAGATCCTTTAGACGATCTCCGTAACGTTCGCGCAACATGCCGAGCACCTGGAGGAACCGCTCGTACCCTTCCCAGAGGGCCGGCTCTCTCCATACCTCAAACTCCCCGTGTCGAATCACGGTGTCTCGAATTGCCGAGAATCTCCCCGTCTGCTCAGTGTCCGACTCGATGAAATCCCACTCGAGCACGAGATCGTCGCCCTCAAGCTCAGGAAGCTGGCTCGCCGCTTTCAGACTGGCTGCCTCAAACCTTTCGCTGAAGCGTGCAATTGCCTCAGCATACTCCCTCTCAAGCACGGACATCTTGGACCAGTTTTCGCGGGACTCCGACAGAGTTGGGTAGCTGACGACCAGAATCCTCTCATAGCAGCTGGGACAGTCCATTTCCATGAGTTCGTCGAACATCTCGCCCGTGCCCAGATCCGTCCCAGGCCCCTGCCAACCACAATTGCCGCACTTCCAAACACGCTCACGCCAATCGTCGTGATAATTTACGTTCATAGCGACCCTCCCAAAATAGCGCCATCACGGAGTCGATGGCTTTCCCCCAGCACGGAACTCGCGATCCAAGACGCGAAACGGCCTGGCGCACTGTATCCAATGACGATCTGCTTCTTGCTCGTTTCTGCCGCCCACTCGAAGCATCAGAGTACTGGTGGATCCGGCGTTGCCATTTGGGCGATTCCATATCTCGAATAGCGTATCGTCGGCGACGAACTCCCACGGTGCGGCGCCACCCAACGCCGACCTCGCCCGGAAGGGACCGATCTTTGGCTTCCTTCTGAGGGGCGAGACTGCGTAACACGAGAACGCCGGCACAAACCCCTTCGCCCGCACTCGGTAGTGAACAAACACATGCCTTTGTGACGTATCGAGCACCTTTTCTGCAATTTCAAGGCAGTTGCTTGCTGCGTATTCAGCGTAGAGCTCTCGATAGACGCAGTTGTATGGCGTGAGGCTGAACGCCACCTCGATATAGCATGGCCAACGGTGCCACGCTTCGGGCATCTCAGCAAACAGACCCGACACGTTGAGCATGCCTCTACCCACTTCCGCTCCCCATGCTCGGAGATTTACGACCAGTTTCTGCGGCGCTCCTGTAGTGTCGCATGGCTGAAAACGGGAATCCTCTCGATGGACCCGCACAGTTCGCTCTCACGAGTTCGTCGGACCTCTAACCCCTCCGCAACTCAACATCGTTATTCCCTCAGCGACAGTATCTGACCCTAGATAAGCTCGCGCCAATCCGCGTGGCAGTATTGCCTTCATGTCGGCTACTTCGAGAGAGTTCCGTTTCCGGCGCGCCCCAATTCTTTTTTGCGGCTCATCTCTTTGCCCACATAGTATACGGCGACAATTACTTTGACCGGTTGGCGACAACTACTTTGGCCGGTTCCACTAAG
>REEF01000653.1 GCA_007695205.1 Planctomycetaceae bacterium | reverse complement strand
GCTTCGCGGGTGGGAGAGTCCCTGCGGGAGCGGGGGGGGCACATGAGCGTCTCGGGGGATTCCCTGATTGCAACCGCCTACCCGCACCGCTTCGAAACCAAGCCCGCCATCGGCTCACTGGTCACTCCCCGCGCCTCGTCCGCCGGCCGGGCCCACATCCGCTACTCGATGCCCGGCCAGGACCGGCTGTGGCATTGGAACGACACCTCCAGCGAATTCCTGCTGGCGATGGATCGTCATACGGACGAGATCCGTTGGGTCCGGCAGGCCCGCTACGGCTTCCGGCACAATGCAGATGGCACCGTGCTGTGGCACAGGCAGGATGAATTCAGCCGCGGACCGCTGGCCCTGCACGCGGCCCAACGCCGCATCCTGCCCGTCAGTCTGGACATCGTGACCGGCGAACCCGTCGAGCGCGAGAACCCGGTGACCGGCGAGTTGGAGCCGTGGAGTTTCGCCATCAACAAGAGCTGCGGGACTCGGAATGTCAGCCGGCACCTGATGACCTTCCGCTCCAGCATGGCGTCCTATCACGATCTGCAGCACGAAAGCGGCACGACGGATCTTTCCGGCGTGCGCGCGGGTTGCACCAATAACATGATCACGGCCGACGGTGTCTTGAACGTACCCGACTATACGCGCAGTTGCTCGTGTGCGTACCAGTTGCAGACGTCGTTCGGCTTGGTCCCCATGCCGGACATCGAGATACGGACGATCAGCACTTACGCGGACCCGGAGCCCGGCTCGATCCGGCGAGTGGGGATCAATTTCGGGGCGCCCGGCACCCGGATTGCCGACGGGCTGATGTGGATCAACTATCCCCGGCGCCAGCATGTTGCGGCTCCCCGAGTGGTGGTCCAAGTGGAAACGGTGGACGAGCGTTTGGACATTGTCCGGGCGGCTGACGGTCCGCAACGGGCGTATGTCGCCGAGTTCCGTGGCGTCGCGACCGAGCCGGGGCGCCCGTTGGTTATCGAGTTCCCTGCGCGGGACGGGAGCATCCATCCGCCGCTGCTGTGCGGCGTGGAAACACGACTGGAAGAATAGGAGACAACAAAATGCGGACAGAATCACGCGGAATACAACGGATCGTGGCCTCGGTGGCGCGTTTACCGAGCCTGATGGCCGTCACGATCATCACCGGCTTGGCGAATTGCGGGCCGGGCCGGGCGGACGAGCCCGCGGCGCCCCGGGCGGACGAGGACCGCTTTCTGGTGGCGGTCCGGGCCTTTGCCGATGCGATGATCGAACACGGGCGGGACCGCTACGGATCAGTGCACTCGCCGATGTACGCAGCCGATTTGGACCTGGAGACGCGGCAGCTTCCCGAGCGGCGTCCGCCGGCGCCGCCGGGTGCGGACGACTACGGGACGCAACGCTACTCCTTCGGCGGTTCGAACCTGATGTGGGATATCCTCACGCTGCGAGCCCAGTACCTGTTGTCGGAGGTCACCGGCCAGGCAAGCTATGCCCGGGCGGCGGATGACTACCTGCGTTTCTTCGTCGATCACTGCCCGAGCTCGACAACCGGACTGTTTCCTTGGGGCCAGCACGCGTTCTGGAAGCTGCGCACCGAAGACGATCCCCGGCGACTGGATGATCAGCGTTGGCGGTGGTATGGCGAAGCGGGTGGGGGCGGGGCTCACGAATTCGAGTCCTTCACCCCGCCGTGGCGGGAAATGCGGAAGTTTGGCCCCGAGACGATTCTGGAGTTCGCCCAAGGCGTTTTCGACTGGCACATCAAGTGCGAAAAGACCTTCTTCTTTAATCGCCACGGAGTGCTGTACGACCGCCGCAACCCGGACCAGCGTCCGCCCTTCCCCCCGCCGATCGGTACCCGGGATATGGCTTGGGAACGCCATGCAGGGCTGTACATGTATACGTTCGCCTTCGCCTACCAGCAGACCGGCGAAGCCCGGTACCTGGAATGGGCACGCGGGCTGTCCGATCTGTACTGGAACGTCCGCGATCCGGAAACCGACAAGACCTGGCCGAGCATCTGGATGGATGCGGACGGCGGATTGATCCCCGATCCCCGCCACACGACGCGCAACGTGTTGAGCCAACAGCCTTACTGGAAGTTGAAAGCCTACCGGTTGGCACCGGAGGCGGAACAGGCCCGAGTGTTGCGCGACCGGGCGTTGGCCTACCTGCGGGCCTACTGCCGGACGATCGACGCGGCGACGGGACAGCGGACCTGGAACAGCGCCAACGCCCAGGGCGTGGAAGGCCAGATGATTGCGCTGGCTTACAAGGTGTCGGGCGAAACGGACTTCCGCGATTGGCTGACGGCTTGGAGCCGGGCCGCGTTCCGCCATCGGCCTCACGCCTGCGAATCCGGCCGGTGGCAGTTGATGCCCGGCAATTATGCCAACGTGCTGGTCGGTCTGATCCAATCGCACCTGATTACCGGCGATCCGGTATTCCTGGACCAAGCAGCCGATTTGGCCGACGAGTCCCTGGCGCTGTTTCAGCACGAAAGCGGACTGATGTGCGCGGCCGTGACGCTCCAGGCCGAAGACGGTCGACTCCGCGTCGAACCCTACGGATACTACAATAATCACACGGGCGTGCAGAAACTGGTCTACGCTTTGCTGCAATTGCACATCCTGCGGAACGGTCTGGAGCATCCCGTGGAACACATGTATTGAACCGACGTTCGGATTGAGAAAAGGGGACGCGGGCAATCCCGTCCGGCACGGTTTTTGAATCTTGCGGGCTGGGCCGGCGGTGGGCGGGCAGGGTGTCCTGGGGCTGCCGTTTTGACATCTGGGCCGGAAGGGAGCTGCCGTTTTGACGGCCTCACAGAAGACTGCGTTCACCGGAGGAGCGGCGTTGTTTGGCGGGAGGTGGAAGATGCCGGGGCGGCGCGGCAGCGAACGCCACGCGTCACTGGAAGACGGACGTGACCGTGGACTTTAGCCGGCTTGTTTGTTGCGGTAGGGCAGTTCCTCGGCGGGCAGTTCTGCCAAATGCTGCTGTAACTCCTCGTCGGTGACCAGGCCGAGGAAGTACCAGCAGATCGTCTCGAAGGTCCGCTTGTTCGGCTTGCGGCCGGTCCACAGGCTGAACAACATCGACGCGATGATGGCGCAATAGACCTGCAGCTTGATGCCGTTCTCGTTGTGGAAGAAAAGGTGCCGACATCCCAGCAGTTGCTGGAAGAAGCGGAAGAACAGTTCGATCGACCAGCGGTACTGATAGATCAGCGCGATGATCTCTGCCGGGACATCCAGCAAGTCCGTAGCGATCCGCAATTGACCATCGCTGGCCGGGCCGGTACTTCCGCTTTTGGATTTGCCTCGTTTGACGTGCGGTTCGGTCTCGACGATCACCAGGCGGATTTTGTGGTCGGGCCGGGCGTCCGTCTTGGACGTTTCTCCCAGCTTAACGATCGCATCCCGGATCACACCGGCGGCCCGATCGGCTTCGCTCAAGGTCCGTTCTTCCAGCACCTGGTAAGCACTGTTGTCCCGCAGCCGGCAAACATAGTTGCTGGCCACGTGGATCTTGTTGAACAAGGTGAACTTGGCGTAACCGCGGTCCATCACGTAGCAACGGCCCGCCTCGACCGTGCTTTCCATCACGGCCCGCTCGTCCCACTCGCCGCCGCCGTTGGGAGTCACGTCGATCCGCGTCGGCACGTACTTCTCGACTTCGAACTGCGTGTGCAGCCGCCATTTCACCAGGGCACTACCCTTCTCTTCCTTCAGCGCGATGGCTTGCAGGATCTTTGGCAAAGCGTTCAGCAGCGTGCCGTCCACCAAGGTCAGCGTATGCTTGACTTCCGCCAACCGCGGATCCTTGCCCAGGGCTTGAATGATCGGGATCAAGGCTTCGGCATCGAACAAGCGCGCCGCTTCCGACAGCGACGAAACAGACATCCGTTCCACGCCCAAGCGTTCGCGGATTCTGGAAAACTGCGTCGCCTGGTCCAATC
>REEF01000873.1 GCA_007695205.1 Planctomycetaceae bacterium | reverse complement strand
GGATCACGGCTGGCACTTCGGCGAAAAAGACCATCTGCACAAGTTCACGCTGTGGGAACGTTCGACGCGCATCCCGCTGATCGTCGCTGCGCCCGGTGTGACCGAACCGGGGTCGCGCACCGGGCAACCGGCCAGCACCCTGGATCTGTTCCCGACGCTGAACCAGTTGTGTGGCCTGCCTGCGTTACCCGGTCTGGATGGGATCAGTCTCGTGCCGCTATTGCGCGATCCGCAGCACGTCCGCGAGCGTCCCGCGCTGACCACGCACAGCCCGGGCAACCATACGGTACGCAGCGAGCATTGGCGTTATATCCGCTATGCGGACGGTGGCGAGGAGCTGTACAATCATCAGAACGATCCACACGAGTGGACCAATCTGGCCGGTAGGTCGGAGTATGCGTCCGTCAAGACGGACCTGGCCAAATGGCTGCCAAAGACCGATGCACCCAATCTGTCCCCCAGAGCGAAACGGAAGAGTAAGGCCAAGACGGAATGACGGACTGCTGGGACAACTAGATCGCGTCTTCGGAGTCAACAAGGGGTTCTGATGATGAAAACGATCTTGAAGCACTGGCGAGCGGCGGTGCGCATCGTCGCCTCGCTGTTGTTGTTCGCTTCGGCGGGCATGGCCTTCGTCTGGTACTACCAGATGGGTCCCTTGCGTCGCACCCACGACCCCGACTGGGTCCGTCAGCATTCGGCGGAACGATACTGGCACGAAGTCAGGAAGAGCATTCAGCGCTGGGGGTGGATGCACGATGACTTTGGACCCGCTGGCGATTATGGCGACAAGGAGTTTCTGGCCTGGGCTTTGGCACGCATCCGCCCGGGAGACGACATATCCAGTTGCTTCGTCGGGCATCGACACAGTGCCTTTGCTATGATCACCAATCAGAATATCGGCAAGGAGGCCGCGGCGTGGCTGGAATGGTGGGAGAGCAACCAGGCTAAGTCGCAAGAGGAGTGGATCCAGGACGGCTTTGCTAAGACGGGCATTCAGGTCAGCCTTCCGCCCACGGAGGCCGATGTCATCCCGCTTCTTGAATTGTTGGGAACAGAAACCGGAGTAGATTCGGAATACTCGTTCAGATTCTTGAAATACAATGCTTTCCGATGGTTGCGTGATTCCGAACTCGATTTCGAGCCGTTAGAATTCGTCTTCGCTCACTCTGCCGACGCAGCCAAACCGCAGATCCAAGCCGGGTTGCTTGAATACCGAAAGCATGAGCGAAACCATCCCAAGCGGGAAACCGCCGGACTGCTATATTTCGGGACCGTCGGTGACTGGTATGACGATTGGAGCTACATATATCTCTCAGCACACCCCGTGTTCAAACAGCGGATGAATGCGTTGATCGTTGGGTTATTTGTGTCGGCGACAGCGCTGATCTTATGCACGGTGACAATACCACGCCGAAAGGAAACGTCTGCTTAGTCGGGTTGTTTGAGCCTCGGCGAAACCACCAAGGAGATAAACATGAAGACAGCAACGATTGCGATCCTTGCATTCATGCTGACCGGCGTAGCGATGGGCCAGGCGCAGGACCTCGCTTACGAGGGCGACGTCACCGATATCCGGGTCGTCCGGCGGTTGGAACAGCATCCATACGCCTGGAAGGTGTGGCAGCCGTTCATTATCCAGGGGGACCGCAGGCGGGATCTGCTGGTGGCGTTCGGTGTCCAGGTGAACGGGAAGAACGACATGGGCGATATCCTGGTCAGCCTGTCGCGGGATGATGGCGATACCTGGCAGGAGCCGGTGGCGGTGTTCGATCATCGCGAACGTCAGGGGGCCATCCAGTTCGCGTACGCCAATCCCGTGCTCTACCGGGCGCCGGGCCACGACGTGATCTGGTGCTTCGCCATGCGCTGCCCCATGGTGTACCGCAACAGTAAGAAATCTCAACTGGTCGGCGCTTTCACCGCCGACGGCGGGCGCTTGTGGACGCCGGTCGAGATGGCCATGCACTACACCGGTCCGCTGATTCTGAACGCGGGCCTGGTCGAGACCCAGATCGACGGCCAGCGACGCTACTTGCTGCCCGCTCACCGCAATACCCTGCAAAAGGATCCACGCGGCTCGCGCGACCATTTCATTCTGAGCAGCAGCCTGTTGGAGTGGAAATTGGAAGCGTTTATTCCTCAGCCGACCGAGCCCCGAGTCTTCCTGCACGAAGGAAACATCGCGCCTGGCGATGCGCCCGGCGAACTGAAGATTGTCATGCGGACCGCGAACTACGACGAAGATCGGCTGACCACCGATCCGCCGCGCGCCTATTCCAGCGTCAGCCGGGATGGCGGACGCACGTGGAGCACCGCGCAGGAGGAACCCGAATTGCACAACGCCAAGTCGAAAGGGTTCTTCGGTCAAGCTGCGGACGGCACGCACATCTACGTTACAACGATGGACCGCAGCAGCGGGATACGTCATGGCCCGGCTTCCCCCACGGCGGACGCACGTCGCTGCGTTACAAAACCAAGCCGCCGGGCGGTCAGTGGAGCGACGAGAAAACGTTCTTTCACGCGGGGATCAAGAATTCCTACCTGACGCTGATCGAACTAGCGCCGGGCGATTTCCGCGCCGTTTGGGACAGCGGCACGGCCGATACGCCGCGAACCCATATCCACTTCGGAAAGTTCAAACTCCAGCCATGAACGCTGCTGAATTGCGTCGACAACTGCTCGCCGGAGAAATCGTGTTCGGCACCTTGATCGTCTCGCCGTCGCCGCGTTGGCCCGATGCGGTGCGCCGCTGTGGGCTGGATTTCGTGTTCATCGACACCGAACACGTCGCGCTGGACCGGGCTCCGTTGAGCTGGATGTGCCAGACCTATTCGGCGCTGGGCTTGCCGCCGCTGGTGCGGATCCCTTCGCCCGATCCGTTCGCGGCCACGATGGTGCTGGATGGCGGCGCGGCGGGGGTCATCGCGCCGTACGTCGAGACGGCTCAGCAGGTGCGGGACTTGCGAGGCGCGGTGAAATTCCGGCCACTCAAAGGACAGCGGCTCCGCCAAATGCTCGACGGCGCACCCGTCGAACCGGAACTCGAATCGTACCTGGATACCAACGCCAGCGACCGGCTGCTGATCGTCAACATCGAGAGCGTACCGGCGATCGACGCGCTGGACGAGATCCTGGCCGTTCCGGGCCTGGACGCCGTGCTGATCGGTCCGCACGATTTGACCTGCAGCTTGGGATTGCCCGAACGTTACGACCATCCCGAATTCCTGGCTGCGTGCGAAACCGTGTTCCGCAAAGCACGCAAGGCTGGTATCGGTGCGGGAATCCATTTCTGGGGCGAGGTCCAGCAGCAGGCGAGTTTTCTGCGGAGGGGCGCTAACCTGTTGATCCACAGTGGCGACATCCTGCTGTTCCAGAGACACCTGAAATCGGAAGTGGAAGCGATCAAACAAGCCGCCGGATTGTATGTGGAGAGTGACGTTCGCCCGGCGGAAATCAACCTTTAGTGCTGTTTTACTTGGGACCGACAGATGAATGAGTGTGACGTCTCGCGGAAGGGGTCGGGAGTCGTTTTCGGGCAAGCCGCTCTCCATGTGGTTGATCGTTACCCGAAAACAACGTCAAAAAACACAAGAAATACGATAAAACACTAGATTTTACCGCACTTCGTCGAAAAGTTGTGAATTGGCATTTGCAGGCAAAAACAGGGGTAAATTGGCGCTTAGTGGGTGTCAGTGACACCCGATAAATCCGGCTGATCTGGCCCTTGTCGCCCATCCACTCGTCGCCCCCTGTTGTCAACGCCCAATTGGTTTCTCCACCGACTGCGCAACTGTTTCGCACCTCGGTGTGCAGGCTTCTCCGTGGTTTTCAGTCTAGCTACCATTTCAATCGAAGCAACCGTCTGGCCGGCGACTTTCGCTACCAAACTGCTTACACCAAACCACGTGTGACGATCCAGACGGCAGCTTCCGTGCGG
>REEF01000210.1 GCA_007695205.1 Planctomycetaceae bacterium | reverse complement strand
ACGTTCCACCGCCGATTCGCCATTTTCGGGCACGTATTCCTCCGCTCGATCGGGGGGGTCCGTGTCCCGAGGCGGACGATCGTCGAACATCTTGCCCTGCTGGTCGGCGGACGCCCCAGGTGATGTTGGTTCCGGCCGGACATCCATCGACAAATCGCGATCGTCCAGACCGTTGAGCGATTTCTCCGCCACCGGTTCCTCCACGTCCGACGCCTCCAGAACCGAACCGTCGATCGGTGACGGATCCACCGACGACGAGTCCAGCGTTCTTGGCTCAGGACGAAGGAGCGTCGATTCCTGCGCCGATGATGGCTCAGAAGGCGAATCGACCTGAGACGTCTGCAACTGGATCGTCGGACCACCGAACTCGAACGGTTCAGAGGATCCCCAAATGCTCTGCAGTACCAAAATGATGACCAACAGCAGCGCAATCGGCAAGCTCCACGGCAGCACGCGCTGCAGCATCGCAAAGACCGCATAACGCGGCGAGTTCCAAGCAGTGGGATGTCGAGCGATCGGTTCCAAATTCAAGCGTTCGGCCACCAGCAATAAATGACCGATGAACTCACTAGCTTGCTGATACCGGTGGGATGGCTGTTTGGCCAGCAAGCGTTGAAGCGTTTGGACGATCTGTTCATCCAAATCCGGGCGAAACATGCGTGGATCAGTCGGCTCTTCGGTGCTGTGACTCAACAACTTCTGCAATACGGTCCCTTCGGGGAACGGAGGTCTACCGGTTAGCATGAAGTAGAAGGTACAGCCCAACGAGTACAGATCGCTGCGCACATCCGCTGTTCGAGGGTCTCTGGCCTGTTCGGGGGAGATGTAGTCGAATGTTCCCAGCGTCACACCACTGGCTGTCAAATCGTCGGTGTCTGATTCCATCTGATGTAATCGGGCCAGCCCCATATCCACCAGTTTGGCAACACCCGAGTCGGTGACCAGGACATTGGACGGCTTGATGTCACGGTGGATGACGTTTCGCATCGAGGCATGCTCCAGCGCTTCGGCCACCTGAAGCACGTAGCTGATCGCCTGATCGACCGGCAGCGGTCCCTGCCGCTGAACCAGATCGCGAATGTTGGTGCCCTCGATGAATTCAAATACGATGAAGTGCAGCCCCCGATCTTCCCCCACGTAGTAGACACGGGCGATGTTCTCGTGGTCCAAGCGCGCCGCACTCTGCGCCTCGTTTTGAAACCTCCGCAACGTATCCGCGTCGGTACGATCCCGAGTCAGGATCTTGATGGCAACCGTGCGGCCCAGCCGAATATCGGTCGCTCGAAACACGACGCCCATACCACCACCGCCGACGAACTCCTCCAAGAGAAAGTGCCCCAGCGTTTCCCCCTTCAGAACGGCCCCCATTTCATTCGGGTTCATCGTGGAATGGGCCAGCGCCGCATCCAACGAAAGACGTTCGGAACTTTCAGGCCGTTGATTGGAGACGATCGTCTCATGCTGCTCGCCCAAAAACGGCATGTCAGCGGAATGCGTCGCGGAATCGTCCGTCGACGCATCACGACGCTGGCGACCTGGTACGATCTCGACACGCAATCGAGCATCGTCCGGTGTCGATGGTGATTCGAGCGACGATCCAGTTTTTTCTGCGACTTGGCTGCCCATACTTGACTCGCCTGGATCCTGACCCGTCAGGCTCTGGAAAAGATTCCGCCGACATGCTGATCAGAACACAGTCGTATGCCGACACTCGAACTAGTCTAGCCTATTGTGGCCCGGTTGGCAACCACTAAGCCCTAATTTGCCAACAGGTTAGACTGTCCTTTCCTCTTTGAACGATGACCGGTTATCCTCCGATTTCCCTGGCTCGTCAAATTCCCGATACGTGTCAACCCAAATAGATCATCTATCGATGATCTAAATTGAATTCGCCCGCGACGAGACTGAGGATGCACAGAACGGGTTCACCGTGTAAGATGGGCCAAGTTCGACCCCCCAAGCGGGAATCACCGAGTGTTTTTGGAGAATGGGACGTAGGATGGAAATGGAAAAACTCGTATCGCTCTGCAAACGTCGCGGCTTCTTGTTTCAATCCAGCGAGATCTACGGCGGTCTGAACGGATTCTGGGATTACGGTCCTCTGGGTGTCGAGTTGAAGCGGAATATCAAGGAAGCCTGGTGGCGGGATATGGTGACCGGGCATGACGATTCCTCCGTGCCGTTGGGTGCTCCCACCTCGTACGAAATGACCGGTCTGGACTGTACGATTATCATGCACCCCCAAGTTTGGAAATGCTCAGGACACTACGATCTGTTCCACGACTACATGGTGGATTGTCGCGAATCCAAGCGGCGGTATCGCCACGACCAGGTGCGAGGCCGCTGGGTCCAGGCAAAGGGCCAGCGGGTGTTCGTGACGACCATGGCCGAAGTGGATCATGAACAGGAAGATGCCCAGGCTCGAGCTTTGAAGTTCTTCCGGTTACGCGCTAAAGACGCGGACCAACTGGTATGGGACCGATCGTTCCAAACGCTGCCCGAGGTGGATGACATGACCCAAGTCCTGGGGCCGGACGCCAAAAGCTTGGGGACCCTGACGGAGCCTCGCGAATTCAATCTGATGTTCAAGACCTACGTGGGGGCACTGTCCGGCGAAGAGGGCGCCGCGTTCCTACGCCCCGAAACGGCTCAAGGTATCTTTGTGAACTTCAAAAACGTGCTGGATAGCAGCCGCGTCCGAGTTCCCTTTGGCATCGCCCAAGTCGGCAAGAGCTTTCGAAATGAGATCACGCCCCGCAATTTCATCTTCCGTTCCCGCGAATTCGAACAGATGGAGATCGAATTCTTCTGCCATCCGGACGCGTCCCAAGCGTGGTACCAGTTCTGGCGAGATCGGCGGATGAAGTGGTACGTGGATCTGGGCCTGGCTGGCGAGCGCCTGCGATTGCGCGAACACGATGCTGAAGAATTGAGCCATTATTCGACGGGCACGGCGGATATCGAATACGCTTTTCCGTTCCTGCCACCCGGCGAGTTCGGGGAACTGGAGGGAATCGCTCATCGAGGCGATTTCGATCTTCGCAGCCACATGGAAGGCAAACTGGACGAAAAGACGTGCCCCCTGCAAGTCGAACTGGGCAGCGATGGTAAACCGAAATGGAAGGGCAGCGGACGTGACCTGACCTACCGCGACGATGTGACGGGCGAACGCTTCGTTCCCCATGTGGTCGAACCGTCGGCCGGAGCGGATCGCGCTACGCTGGCCTTCCTATGCGAAGCCTATACCGAGGACGAAGCGCCCGACGAAAAAGGCCAGATGCAGAGTCGAGTGGTGATGAAGTTCCACCCGCGACTGGCGCCGGTCAAGGCCGCCGTCTTCCCGCTGGTCCGCAAAGATGGGATGCCCGAAGTCGCTCAAGAGATCTATCGAGCGATGAAGCCGAATTTTCCCGTCTTCTACGACGAAAAAGGCGCCGTGGGACGCCGTTACCGCCGCCAAGACGAAGCCGGTACGCCGTTCTGCATCACCGTCGACGGCCAGACCCTGACCGACCGCACCGTTACCATCCGCGACCGCGATACCCTGGAGCAGTGGCGAGTCAAAGTCGATGACTGCGTCGACGAAATTCGCCAACGAATCCTCTAACGTCCCCCGTAGCCGAATTTGCCAAAATTCGGTGCGTCAAGACGAATGCCTTTGATCCCGTTTTGTTCCTACTTCGCGGCGAGCGATGCCCCACGAATCCTCGCCGCTCGACGGCGAGATCGTTTGGCTCTCCAGCCACGAACGGGGGGTCTCAACCGTTTTTTACTGCTTAGCCAGTGCATGATAGGTGCCACCCACCAATCGTGCCGCTCGGTGGAAAATGAAACAACCGGGCGGCAGCCCTCATCGGTTTCATCCGAGACTTATGCCATGGTTGGAATAATGCGACACCTCCAGGATAGGTAGAGGGGTATTGGTGCGGGACGTGGTCTGGGAC
>REEF01001080.1 GCA_007695205.1 Planctomycetaceae bacterium | reverse complement strand
ACCGGCACGATAAACCGTGAACTCCAGCGGGAAGGGGTCGGGAGTCGTTTTCGGGTAGCCGTTTCCCATGTGGTTGGGCGTTGGCCGAAAACGACTCCCGACCCCGTGGCCTCTCCGCGTTCGGCGAGGGTCGCCGGGGTGGCTCGGTCAAAGATCGGCCACAGCGCTGCGGGTAGATTATCTCTGGATGATGTCCGGGCCCTTGCCCACGGTTTTCTCGTACGTGCCATCTCCTGCTTTGACGTACTTGGTGAAACCGAGACGCTCCAGCTTCTTGTCGTCTTTGACACTCCGCTCGGAAGTACTGGGAGCAAATTTCCCGGCGATCCAGGCGGGAGTGAACACGCGACGGACCGGTTGGCCAGTCGTCGGATGGGTTGTGAATGGCGGATCGGTCATCTGCTGAAAGACCTCGAAACGCTCGCCCGGTTCACCGGATTCCGTGACGATTTCGTAAACATATCTCGGCATCTTCGGCAATCTCCGTCCTTTGATGTAAGCTCTACCTTTCTTCAGCATACACAACCGACGGTCGCGATTCTACATAGCTGGCGATCAGACTGAACAGCAACGCCCCACCGATGGCAAAGACAACGTCGGTATGGAAACCTTGGGCAACTGGCCAAGCGGCCCATTGGTCCCAGTTCCGGCCGCCCACGATGATCAGGAACGTGGCGGGCACGAAATGGACCCAGACACTGCTGCCCCGCTGGCAGAGCAAATCGCCCGTGACGACCGATACGATCATCCGAAAACAGGCGGCCAGCAGCCAAGCACCAAGGGCCATTCGCCAACCCAGAACGGCACCGATCAAAGCAACCGTTGCGACCAGATCCCATGCGAGGCTCTTGCCGACTGGCGATCCGGCGGGCCATACCCTGGCAACCATCGCCTGGAGCCCGCCCAGCACGCCACCTACCACGGCTCCGATCATGGCCGCCAGCAGCCGTCGAGTCCCTTCCAGATCGGGCAGCCACGGAAGATCGACCAACGATTCGGACGTCGGGGGAAGGATCGGCACCGCCGTAGGCAAAATCAGTCCAAAGCCTAAAATCAGCACCACTTGGCGACGTGGTAGACGGTACCCGTCCCAACGGATCAACGCCCAGGTCAGCAGCACGCACAGCAAAAACGCTTGGGCCAACAGCACGGCCAGCCATTCCCATCGCATCTGCTGAGCCAGCCACGAGAGGCTCAGGTGCCCGCGCGAAGGATAATCCGGAAGGCTGCCTCCGCCGACAGTCAACTGGATGACGACCAACCCCAGCAGCATCAGCCCGGTAACCGATTCGATCAACGGATAACGACCGGCGATAGGCTCGCTGCAGTCACGACACCTCCCCCTTAAGGCTATCCATCCAAGCACTGGAACGTTGTCCCTCCAGCGAATGGGGTGTCGGCATTTCGGACAGAATGACGACCCCAACAAGGATAGATTTCGGGGCGTTCGATACACCACGACGTTCAGAAAGCTTCCGATACTAGCGCCGAAAAAGAAGAGCCAGATCGCGATGGCGGCTTCGAAGAATCGGATGCGGATCTGATCGGCCAGCAGCAGCCATCGCAGATCCATGGACGAAAGCGAATGCGGATCGGTCTGCCAAAACGCGATCAGCGGTTGGCCGATAACGTAGCCGCCGATCAGCAGCGTCGCCGCCAGGGCGATCCAACGTAGCGGCTGAACGCGTGGTTTTCGGTCTACCATTGGTGGCTCGATTCCCGGATCCCTTGGAAAAATCTGCAAATTTTTGGTCGTTCGCACGCAGAAGAGGCTGTTTTCTCGGCGCGCGGTACATTATTATTGACAGAATCTGGATTGGACTTCAATTCTCATAGCTCAAAGAGGTTCCGATATGTGGCCCAAGACGCTTGCCATGCCATGGTTGTTTGCTCAAGATGCCGCGGCCCCGATTGATTTTGGTTGGATCATCGGGATCGTGGTGGCTCTGTTCATGATCGGTGCGGTGGGGTTGTTCGTGATCGTCGCTGCCGTGTACGGCAAATTGTGGTTCCAGGCGTTCATGTCCAGGGCGGATGTTAGTCTATTGAGTTTGGTCGGAATGGGGTTCCGCCAGGTCAAGCCGAACGTGATTATCACGGCAAAGGTGATGGCGGCCCAGGCGGGCTTGGACATCAATCGCCGCACCGGGATCAGCACCTCGCGCTTGGAGGCTCATTATCTGGCCGGCGGCAATGTAATGAACGTCATGAAAGCGATCATTGCGGCTCATCGCGCCAACATCGACTTGGATTTCGACCGAGCGGCGGCCATCGATCTGGCCGGGCGCGATGTTCTGGACGCGGTGCAGACCAGTGTTTATCCGAAGGTGATCGATTGCCCCGACCCGCAGCGCAGCGGCAAGAACAATTTGAGCGCCATCGCGAAGGACGGCGTCGAATTGAGAATCCGCGCTCGGGTGACCGTGCGGACGAATCTGGAGCAATTGATCGGGGGGGCGACCGAAGAGACGGTGATCGCTCGCGTCGGCGAAGGGATCATCACCGCCATCGGATCGTCGGCCAGCCATAAACAGGTGCTGGAGAGCCCGGATCGGATCACCAAGGCCGTGCTGGCTCGCGGCTTGGATTCTCAAACGGCCTTCGAGATCGTCTCGATCGACATCGCCGATGTGGACGTGGGCGAAAACATCGGCGCTCGACTGCAGACCGACCAGGCCGAGGCGGATACGCGGAAGCGGCGAGCCGAGGCCGAGCGGCATCGGGCCGAAGCGGTGGCGACCGAGCAGGAGAATCGCGCCAAAGTCGCCGAAAACCGAGCTCGCCTGGTGCTGGCCGAAGCGGAGGTGCCGATGGCGATGGCCGAGGCGTTCCGACGCGGTGGATTCCATTCGGACAACGACCAGTAGAATTGCCTTCGATCACGGTTTTTAGATCCCACGGAGTAGAACCCATGTTTTTATCGCGCTCACGTGTCTTGGCCTTCGTCCTGATGATGACCTGCGCCGCGTCGCTGCTGGCCCAATCGCCCAGGTATACCGATCCGCAAGAGACCGACGCCGATTTCGCGTGGCAGGGCGAGTACGTCGGTGAGGTGGGCGAGGATCGCGAGCGTTTGGGGTTGCAAGTGATCGCTCGAGGCCAAGGTCGTTTCCAAGCGGTCGTCTATTTCGGCGGGCTGCCCGGCGACGGCTGGGATCAACAAGAGCCGATTCGTACAACCGGGCAACGCAAGGACGAGCAGATCATCTTCGATGCGCCGCAAGGCAGCGCCATCCTCGAAAACGGCACGGCGACCATCTACGATCCGCAAGGCACTCGAATCGGTCAACTGGCCAAAGTCATGCGGTCCAGTCCGACGCTGGGTGCTAAGCCGCCCGCCGGCGCGGTCGTGCTGTTCGATGGGACGCCGGCCAGCCTGGAAAACTGGCAGAACGGGCGGATGACCGACGACGGGCTGTTGATGGAAGGCACCACCAGCAAGCAAACTTTCGGCGACCATCAACTGCATCTCGAATTTCGACTGGCCTATCAACCCGAGGATCGCGGCCAGGGCCGCAGCAACAGCGGGGTTTACGTCCAGGGTCGATACGAGGTCCAGATCCTGGATTCTTTCGGGCTGGAAGGCAAGCACGACGAGTGCGGCGGAATCTACTCGGTCAAAGACCCGGATGTGAACATGTGCCTGCCACCCCTTTCCTGGCAGACGTACGACATCGACTTCACGGCGGCTCGATTCGACGACCAGGGCAATCTGACCGCCCATCCGAAGATCACCGTCCGGCACAACGGTGTGGTGATCCACCAGGATGTCGTGCTGCCTGGCGAGCGGTCGACGACCGCCGCGCCGGTCGGCCCGGGACCCGAGCCCGGACCGGTCTATTTGCAGAACCATGGTTGCCCGTTGCGATTCCGCAACATCTGGGTCGTCCCGCAGTAAACGCCTGACGCATCCGACGGGATCGAGCTGAATTTGGTTTCAGGCGCCCAGC
>REEF01000929.1 GCA_007695205.1 Planctomycetaceae bacterium | reverse complement strand
GCAACTCCCCATCTTTTACCCAACATCTTTTACCATCGCGTCAAGGTAGTGAGATGGATGCATTCCTATGCGATGCGGGCCAATGCACGGGCAACTGGTAAGAGATCATGGGTAAAAGATAAATCCATTCTCGCAGGCATCGCTATGTTCGCATCAGGTCCCACGAATAGACGGCGTTGGGCAGCACTTCGCATTCGGCCCAACAGCGCGGACAACGGCGGACCCAGCGCCGCTGCTCGTCGGTGGCCGCACTCTGCCAGAGCTGGGCGAACGGTTGCTGACGCAGGTTTCCGTGGAACTGCTCGTCGTAATCGCCATCATTGGCGTCCTGGTCGCGCTGCTTTTGCCGGCCGTACAGGCGGCGCGCGAGGCGGCGCGGCGGGCGCAGTGTACCAACCAGGTTCGACAACTCGGCATAGCATTGCACAACTACCACGACGTCCACAACCAGTTGCCACCTCCCGGCGTTCGCTGGGGCCGGCAGGCGGCAGCTCACGCGGCACCCGGAGAGAGGCTTGGCGGAGGTTGGACTGGCGGTACGAGTTTGGCCTCATCGTGGCTGGTGGCCACGTTGCCGTTCATCGAGCAGGCGCCCCTGTCCGATGCCCACTGGACAGGCGTCCGGGAGCTGCCGGTCTACCGCGACTGGTACCGCTACCAGGATGCGCGTCCGGGGGTCCACCTCGTGATGGATTCTGTGCTGAGAACAGAAATCCCTGTACTGCGGTGTCCCAGCGACATCGGTAGGAAGGAGGGATATCGCCCCCGCGCCGAATCCGTGCCGATTGCCCGGGCCAACTACGCCTGCAACATGGGGAGCACAACTCCGTTTTCCTCCGGGGAACAGGCGGAGCCTTCCACGCGAGGGCCGTTCGTCTTGAACTGGCCGCGCGGACACGCTCGCGGCGTTAACTTTGCCGAAATCTCTAGCGGCACTTCCAACACCATCTTGACCGCTGAGATCGTCGCCGCGGAACGACCTGGAGACACGCGGGGGGCGTGGGCCTACGCGTCGGGCGTGTTCATCAACGGTGGAACGAAGACAGGCATATCGGGTGGTAGCGGCCCCCGGCCGAATCACCTCATCCCGCCCAACGGCAACGCATTGGACGACAATCTAATGGACCGGCCAGCCAGTTGCAGTGCCGCGCCCGATGACCGCCACTTGCGGTGCGCGGGTGCCTTCGAGTACCCGTACCAGACCGCGCGCAGCAAGCACCCCGGCGGGGTGAACGTGGGCCTGGGCGACGGCAGTGTCACCTTCATCAGCAGCACGATCGAGTTGCGGGTGTGGCTGCGGATGCTTTCGAATACGGGGCAGCTTCCGCGCCGGGCCGTTGCAGACGGCTTCCTATAGAAAATGGGCCAGTGTCTAACGGGTACGGGCGGCGCGCTGTTGCGTGCGCCGCCCGCCCGGATTTTCCATTGCATGGCGCCGATGCCGCGACAGGCTGTTGCTAGCCGCGGGGCGTCTGAAATACTTCGTCGAAGGACTGCTCTTATGAACACATATCGTTTGATGCTCGGCCTCTGCGTCCTGTTGCTCGGGGGATGCGGAGGTGGAGAGGAACGCCCTTATACGGACCATTCTCGGGACCCCGTGGACATGCGCCGGCTGGCCGCCTCGCTGGATGATCAGTATCCGGCGGGCCTGCGCGCAGAATTCGATAGCGATCGCGTCTTAGGGCACCGCCAGTTGATCATGGCGATGGACCAGGGTTCGGTAAATGTGCCGCCGGACGGGGGGGCATCCCATCGTGCGCGCGCCGAACTACTTGCTCGATACTTGCAGTTCGATTCGCGCGGCGCAACCAACGTGTGGGAGGAAGCCGGCTACGAGCCGCTCTATCCCATCGAAACGGCAATCCTGGCCCTCTGCTACGCCGACGAAGGCGACGCTCGCGCGGAGCCGTTTATCGCTCGGCTCGAGGCGGAGCGGGCCGGTGAGGCCGCGGCGCTGCGGGTACGGCTGTACTGGCGGCAGGGCCGCATCGAGGAGGCTGCCATGGCGGTCACGGTGGCGTTCGCCCGCCTCCGGGAGTCTCCCTGGGTCCATGGCCACTTCGGCGAAGCGCTCTTCATCACGACGATGGAGATGGCGGCACTCGATACCGCCGTAGCCAAGCATTGTTACGCGGCGCTGAGCGAGCCGCTGGCGGTCTTCGCCTGGGAATCGCTTCGCCGGCGAGCGTTGTGTGGGGTGGCCGAGGTCCTAGGCCCCGAGGTGCTCACCGCCGCACTCGCGGCCTTGGAACCCTATCCCATCTGGGAACAACCGATGCTGCGCGTTCGCCAGCGGGCCTACACCGCCACGGGGCACCCGTTGGCGGGCCGGGCGGCCAGCGATCTTGCCGCCTACCGCGCTGCGGCAAGCGGGTCGCGGTTCACGTCGGCCGGGCGGACCAGGAGTGGCTCGAGCCACTAACCACGGCGAGGCCTCACGAGCACGTGCCTGGCGAGGGTTACCTTTGGTGTATCCGGAGGTGCGAATCGCAGCGAGGATGCGGTCCGCCGGCCCGTCGCGAAGCGACCGCAGTTAGGAACCGATATCCGAAATGCACCCCAGGCAGAGCGGTGGCGGTGGCAAAAGACTCGGAACACAGTTTCCAAAAAACGGACGAGACGGTTGCGTTCTGGTTTGTGGGGGGGTAAAATACCGATCAGCTTAGTGAGCCAAAATTCCCCGAAAGAAAGAGGAATCGCATGCGAAGCATCAAAAGCTCATCGTGGCTGGCGGCAGTGGTGGTACTCATCGGTTCACTGGCAGCGTACGCCAACCAGCCGAGCTGGAGTTGGACCGGAGCGCTGACGACTGACAGCGTGGTGATCTCCACGGGCTGGGCCGAGGGGCAGCCGGGCCCTGTGCAGGTGTCGGCCGACCCGAATCTGCGCAACGCTCGAACATTCAACGCACAGACATCCGACGGGCCGCCCATTGGAACGATCGGCAAGTATGCCATCGACGGCCTCGAGCCGAACACGTCGTATTACTACGGTTGGCATGACAAGGTGCATGGCCGCTTCCAAACCTTCGCAAAGGGTCAGGCGTCGTTCACTCTTGGCTTTGCGTCCTGTGCGAGCACGGGCTCCAATCACCAGGTGTTCGACGTGATTCGCGAGCACAAACCGTTGTTCTTCATTCACACAGGCGATCTGCACTACGAGGACATCAGACAGAATGAGCCGGAGCGATATCGCCAGGCGTTTTCGAAGGTTCTGGCTTCACCGCGACAGAACCAATTCTTTCGCTCGATGGGCGTGATCTACATGTGGGACGATCACGACTACGGTCCCAACAATTCCGACGCCCGTTCGCCCAGCCGCCCGGCCGCACTGGCGAGTTATCGTCAGGTGGTGCCGCACTACCCGCTGTTCGCAGTCGGTTCGGACAAGCCTGTCGGCCAGGCGTTCACCGTGGGGCGAGTCCGTTTTCTCATGCCCGATCTGCGCTCGGCCAAAATGCATAACGACCTGGACGACGGCCCTGAGAAGACCATGATGGGCGCTGAGCAACTGGCATGGTTCAAGAAGGAATTACTGGCCGCACGTGACAGCCATGCACTGATCGTGTTCATCACTGGCGTGCCATGGACCGATCACACCACGCGTGGCGACTCCTGGGCTGGCTATAGCCATGAGCGGCGGGTGATCAGCGATTTTATGGTCGCCAACAAGATCACCAACGTGATTGCCTTGGCCGGCGATGCGCACATGCTGGCCGCTGACGACGGATCGAACAACACGTTCGCCAGCGACGGTAAAGGCCCGGGCTTCCCCGTCTACCATGGTGCTGCGTTGGATCGAGGCGGTAGTCGCAAGGGCGGACCTTACAGCGAGGGCACCTTTCCCGGCAGCGGGCAGTTTGGCCTCCTCCGTGTGGCAGATCATGGGGCCATGATCGAGGTCAGCTACGAAGGCTACAATCACGAAGGCCAGATCCTCGTCAGCCACAAGGCC
>REEF01000581.1 GCA_007695205.1 Planctomycetaceae bacterium | reverse complement strand
GGCCATGATCAAGCACTGCGAATCGACTTCGGATCTGCTGTGGTTGGCGTACGTCATCATCGCGCTGGCTCACTTGGGCGTGCGAATTGGTGAACTGTCTGGTCTGCGCTGGAGCGACGTCGACTTGGCCAACAACGTGATCACGGTGGCCGACGAGCGGGCCAGCCGCCGCAAGCGACTGGCCGGGACGATGAGAACGACGAAGGGCAAGCGGTCTCGCATAATCCCGATCCATCCTCGGCTGCGCGAGGTCCTGGCGACCATCACACGCGGTACGGACGGACGGGTCTTTCACGCCGAGCGCGGAGGCCAACTCCGTCCCCGGAACGTGCTGACCGTGTTCATCCGCGACGTGATCGAACCGCTCGCCGAGAAGTCCCCGACGCCGGATGGGGAGATTGGCTTCGAGCATGGCCGGCTGCACAGCTTCCGGCACTTCTTCGTGAGCCAGGCGTTCCTGGGCGGCGCCTCCGAGGGCGAGATCCGGGAGTGGGTCGGCCATGCGGACTCCAAAATGGTCGAGCACTACCGACACCTCGGACGCAAGGACGCGGTGCGACGGATGGAGCAAATCAGTTTCGTGGACCCGGACGCCAGTGAGCAGGGGCGTTCCGGTCGGGATAAGTAACGCCTGCTCGTTTTTCAAACCCCGGCGTCTGCGACGGGCGGGGCAGTAGGTGGGATTCGGTGATGACGATGATCGGGGCAACCTCGGACCGCAGCCGGCAGACAACGGCCGTTTCAAAGACGGCCATAGACGGCCAAAACGGTCGGGTTTGTCCCAGTGTTTGTCCCAGTGACTGGGACAAAAGCAAGACGCCCTTCGCAAGTCCTTGTCTACAAGCGACTTACGAACAGCGTCGAAAACCGAAGCGGAGAGGACAGGATTCGAACCTGCGGAGGGGTGTAACCCCCTCACCGATTTAGCAAACCGGCGCTTTCGACCACTCAGCCACCTCTCCAAAGTGGATTGTGCAGCCAACAGCCGGCGTTTTTACCGGCGGTCGACCGTGGGACGCATGCCGTGCGGCGGCGTCTTCACCCAAGTTTAGTCGATCGGGACATGCGGGTAAAGCCGTTATCGGTCGCTGCGGGCGGGCATTTCAGAATTTTGCGATTCGGCCGCTGCCCCTTGCAAAAAGTGCTGGAAAAATGCGTAGATCTGCTCGTTGGATTCTTCGTTGGGCGAGTGCTCCGGACGGTTGGTCATCGCCACTCGGTTCGAATAGCCCAGCAGTTCGTTTACCTTGATCGTGTGGTTCAGCGTCTCCCATCGCCGGGGTGGGTCTTCCGATCCGCCAGAGACCAGCAGCGGGCGCGGGGCCATCAGGGTGTGCAGCTCGTGGAGGTCCCGGCCGGATTCGACGAGTTGGGGGTACAGACCGCGAGCCGGGTTTTCGGGGGTGATGATCCCGCGCTTGCGCCAGGGACGAGGATGATAGCCCAGGTACCAGGGCTCCCAATAGTTGACGCTGGGACGAGCTTCATCGAATACGATCCCGGGATCGGACCAGGCGGCACAAGCGTAACGGTCGAACAGACACGAAGCGAACATGGCCCACTTCCCGCCGAACGAGTGTCCGACGATCCCGATCCGTTCGGCATCCACCTCGGGCCGCTGGGCCAAGACGTACCAGGCATTGGCGGCGGCGTAGCCGAGCATCGAGAGCGGTTGTACCGTGGCGTTGTCCAGATCGGGGTAGTACAGAGCGTAGGTTCTGGCTTGGGTGGCCTCAGTCGTTCCCAACGAAAGGGTGACGAATCCACGGCGGGCCAGTTGCAGGGCGAAATCACGGTAGGGCCGGTCGCTTTCGCCGATCGCGGTCTCCGGTTCATAGAAGACCGTGACGACGGCCGGACGCGGCCCGTCGCCGTCGGGGATCAGCAGGTACCCGGTGGTCCATTCGTTGGGGGTCCACAAAAACCGGATCCGCAACTGCTGGAAATTCTCACGCCGTGCCGATTCCAGCACCTCGACTTCCGGTTCGGTGATCAACGGGGGCCAAGGACCCAGCAGAGCATTCCAGGTATCCAGGATTTCCTGACGACGTCGCGCCCAGTCCTCGGCGGTTCGGACCAGCGTGCCGTCTTCAAATTGCAGCGGTGATCGGTAGTCACCGTACTGCTGGGACCACGGCGGCGGAGGCGAAAAGTAAGGCGCGATCACCTCCCACGGCGTCGACTGAGTTTCCGGGCGAGTTTCCGGGGAATCGGCCTGTGCCAATGCGGCATGGATTCCCGCCAGCAGCGGCAAGACAGCGCCCAGGCCGATGATCGGCAAACGCTTGGTCACGATGGCGAGCAAGGTTGCAGACATGGTCATTGGTTGATTTCTCCGAATCGAATGGGGACCGGCAACTCAGACGCGAATCGCATCGATCGACCGCATCTGGCGCTGGGCGGGACCGAGCCGGCGGCTGGCGCCCAGCGCACCGAGCATGGTATTGTACACGTCGATCCCCTCGGCGCGTACATCCAGGGTCTGCCCCGTCTTGAAGCGGCCGTTGGCGCCGGTGATGGCGTGGAACACACCGGACAACTCGCGTTTCACGTCGTTGTGCCGTCCGTCGCCCGATTCGGTCGAGATGGTGATCATCGAGTTTTCGAGGATGGTCCGGCCGTTGGGTTCGAGGGATTCGGAATCGTTCAATCTTTGCAGGAAGTACGCGACCTCGCGCATCTTCATGTGCGCATGCGCTCGCAACTGCTCGTTGTTCCTTTCCTCGCGGAACTCGTGCCACCATTCGTGGCTGCAGCCATTGGCCCCCGAGCGTCGTCGCTGACCGGCGTCGTCGAACTCGAAGACCGTCCGGCCATCGTACTGGTACGTGCCTTTCAACCGAATTCGTTCGCCGGCGGCCAGGAACGTGATAGAACCAAAACGCACGCGATCGCACTGGATGGCCAGGGCATACAGATCGGCCAGCAATCGCCACTCGTTGACGAGATCCTCCAGCGTGATATCGATCCCTTCCCCACCCGGATCGGCCTCGCCGCCGTGCAGCAGGTTCGAGGGCGGCGGCATGTCCGGCTGGCAACGCCCGGCAACCCTGTCCTTCATGGCAAAGGCACGCTGTTCATACTCCCGAATCCGATCCAGATGGTCGCTCAGCCGAGCTTTGGAAGCGGCGCCCAGCGGCGAGCGATCTCCCGTGTAGAATTCGGCTTGTTCGACCACCGAATCCAGCACGCTGCGCCGCAGACGGTCGCGGCGAGGATCGACGCGTTCGCCGGCCACGGTGCCGAAGATGCGGTCGAACAACTCGCGAGGCTGCTCTTGCATGGCCGCCGCCACGGTCCCGTCCTCGTTAAAGCTCTTCGAGTGCCGGCTGACGCGGTCGCGGCGGAAGAAGGTTCCGGCGATGATCGTCGGCACCATGCCCGTCGGCAATCCATCGGGATAATGGGTCCAGCGGACCACCTGGTCGATCGACGGGCCGCCCGCTCGAGCCGTTCCCTGCGGCGGTTCGGCGGTAAAGGCAGCGGTGGACCCATCGTAATGGGCGTTGATCCCCGGCAGATCACTCCGCAGTTGGTCGACATTCTGCAGCAACAGCAGTTTGTCAGCCAGCGGCTTGAGCGGTTCCAGCACTCCGTTGAAGCCCTCGGTCTGCAGCGGGGCGGGGATCCCCAGCCCGAAGAATACGTTGAAGGCTCGCACGGGCACCGCTTCGGACGCTGCCGCCGCTGGCGAGACGAGCATCTCTTCCAACAATGGCAGACCGATCGTGACGGAGCCCAGCCCTTTCAGCAGGGTTCGGCGACTGATGTGAGGTTCTTGCATCGTTCGGTTCCTTTCTTAGCGTTCCTATCGAATAACTCTTTGTTGCCCAAAAACGACTCCCGACCCCGTTCGCGCTGGGTACCACCAAACGAAATCCAACAGTTATTCCTTTGCCGATCCTAAGGGCCGATACTCGTACGTCGTTTCCGCACCAGATCGCTCATCACGATCGCT
>REEF01000196.1 GCA_007695205.1 Planctomycetaceae bacterium | reverse complement strand
AAAAATGGGGGTGTAAGCGTCGGATGTCCGGCGGAAGTGGCGGACAGGCTTCGCGCGCTGGCCGGGTCCCGTTCCCGCCCTTAGCGAGCCGTTTTCTGGGCGAATAATGGGCGTCGAAGGCGAAGTTCGTTGTGAGAATCGCCATCGTGGCTCGATGTTTCAGTGGGTTGGCTTGGTCCGACCCCGGGATGGCCCAGTTCAAACTGCACGCCGTTCGGCCGGGCCAGGTATTCGCCATAGGTATGGCGCCTGGAATCCCGCAGGGGCAGTCCCGTGTCAGCCTCCGCTCGAGACCCGGCCGTTCGGAATACCGTACCGAACTCGGCGATCCATGCGCCTTGCGGCCAAGCCTGCGACCTTGAAACGTACGCGTTTTTAATTAATATGAATACATACCCTCGCCGGAGAACGATCATGCCACGCGGCGCGACCACGATGACCGTCCGTCTGAGCGGGACCCTCAGTGATTTCGTCGCAGCGAATGTCGGTGAGAACGGCGCCTACGAGAACATCAGCGAATACGTCCGCGACCTGATTCGTCGCGACAAGGAACGGGCCGAGCGCGAGACCTTCGACCGTCTCCAGGCCGAACTGAAGCTCGCGTTTGCCGCACCGGACGATGCCTACAAACCACTCACCGCGGCCGACGTAATCGCTCGCAACCAGGTCTGAACGGTTGGCCACTGTCCGCATTCAGGAGGCGGCTTCACTACGCCTCGACGCCATCTATCGGTACACGCGGAACCGCTGGGGAGAAGTTCAGGCCGCCCGGTACATTGCGGACTGTTCGCGGCTTTCGAGCAGATCGAAACGCATGCAGTGTTCTCGAAGCCCATTCCGGCGGAGTTCGGCATCGAAGGCTTATTCTTTCGTTTCCAGCGCCATTTCGTCTACTGGAAACGACTGGCGAACGGCGACATCGGCATCGTCACCATCCTCCACGAGAGCATGCATCAGGTCGAGCGATTCAAGGACGATTTCTTCAACTGAGGCCTCCGTCGGGGTCTCCGCCGGGGTGGCCGCGGCCATCGAGGTCGTTGCGGCATGGCCGATCGCAGCGTGCCAGATGTCCGTTGTCGGTTGAGACGTTGCGCGTCAGAACCCGCGCAACAGACCAGATGCCGCCGGTATCCGGGTCTTCCAGCCAGAGCAGGCCTTCCGGCAGCAGCTCGCAGAAGCGCCGGTGAACCTCACAGCTCCCTTCCGCGGTTACGGAGCGACCCGTGAGGCCGCCAGAATCGATCCAGCGCTGCATGGTAATGTGCGCCTTGGCTTCGAGCTCGACGGTCAGAACGTGACCGATCATTCCGGGGTGCGTTTGCGATGGCCGTGAGCTTGGCTAAGTCGCCTGAACGCGAGCGTGTAGCGACTCCGTGACAAGTTTAACGGGCGACAGCTCCGTACATTGCTTGCCCGCGAGGTTTCCCGCGGTAATCCTGGTCGGTGGCAGGGAGATCCGGCGGGAGCCGGATGCCGGCGGCGGCTCGATCGAGCGAACCGCCGACGGGGGAGAGGTCCAGGGCATCGGGCACGGCAGCGAACGGATTCGTCAGAACCTCTTCGGCGCGCGGCAGTGAAGTGATCAGGTTTTCTCCGGGCAATGCGGATTCTTCCGGGCGCTCGGCGAAGATCGCGTTGCCGTCGATGATCTGCTCGAAGCGTTCGTCGGCGCCGCTGAGGCGCAGCGCGGGGCCCAGACCGAGCGCGGTGTTGTTCACGAACCAGATGCGCCGGGGCTGGTCGTTGTGGGCCTGGAAGCTCACCGCCTCGCCGAAGAGGTTCACGAACAGGTTGTTGTAGGCGATCACGTTGCCTTCGGCCTGGAACAGGCGTTCGGTCAGGTTCTGGAAGAACAGGTTGCCGTAGACGAGGTAGCGATCGTCCTTGCCCGGCCCTTCGAGGGGCCAGTGGCCCAGCAGCAGGTTGGGGCGGGCCATGGGGCCGTCCGAGCCGCCCAGCGATTTGTCGAAGACGTTGTTGCGGATGACCGTCTCCCGGGGTGTGGTGGGGAGGCCCGCGAGGTCCGGCCGAGGCGCCTGGTGCTTGATCTGCATGTTGTAGCCGGTGGTGTGCTCGATGCGGTTGCCTTCGATGAAACCCGCCACGAAAGGAGCGCTGCCGTCGGAGTCGCCGAGATAGAGCCCGGTGCCGACGTGGCTGATGACGTTGTCGCGGATGACCCAGTTCCACGCCGGCGCCTTGGTCGAGATGGCGTTGAAGGCCTGGTCGGCGTCGAAGCGAGTGATCTCCAGGTTCTCCAGGGTTACGTCGTGCGTGAAACGGCCCCTGCCCTCGGCCACGATGCCGTGTCCGCGTTTGCCTTCGCCGTCGAGCGAGAGGTGGCGCAGAGTGATGTGGCTGACGTCGATCAGGCTGATGGTGATGCGGCCTTCTCGGCCGAGGAACAGTGCGGTGCCACCGTTTTCGGGGCCGGTGATGGTGATGGGTCGGTCCGGAGTGCCCTGGAGGCTGTGCAGCGACAGGCCATCGCGGTAGATGCCGGCGGCGAGCTGCAGGGTATCGCCGGGCTGCAGGCGATTAAGGATCTGGCGGTAGTTGTCCGGATCCGCTGTGCGTACGCGGTCGGCGGCTGCCGGCGCGGCGAGCAGCAGCGCGAGGAGGAAGACCAGGAAGGTACAGGGTGTGCGGATTCGCATGCGTTTGGTGGGGCTGGGGTTGGCTTTGGGAATCGGCATGTGTCGGGAATGATACAAGAAACATCCGTTCGTCCTGAGCTTGTCGAAGGGCGTTGGTTTCGAACGGGCTTCGACAGGCTCAGGACGAACGGGAGGGGGCACTGCCTCCGGGCGGGTCTCGGCAGCACCAGGGCGCTGTCTGAGTCCGTTATCCTGAAAATGTGTGCAGACGTCGGTGAGTCTCGCACCCGCCCATGGCCGCAAAGCAGCGTCGTTCCCGGCACCCTGGCACGTCGGGTTACCCTACGCTAAGCTGCTAGTGACAATATCTTGGCAGAATTGAGGTAAGTGCAATGCAAAACGAATATACCGCTGTTGTAAAACAGGAAGACGATTGGTGGGTGGGCTGGATCGAGGAGGTCCCCGGTGTAAATTGCCAGGAAAAAACCTACGAGGAATTGAAGGAAACCTTGGAGGTCACACTGAGAGAAGCGCTGGAATACAATCGGCAGGATGCGCTCTCGGCCGCGGGCAGTGGTTACAAGGAAGAAAAAATCGCAATATGAAGCGAAATGAGTTTCTCAAGTATCTGCGAAGCCAAGGATGCGATCTTCTGAGAGAGGGTGGAAAACATTCATGGTGGCATAACCCTGCACTTAGCAAGCGGTCGGCAATTCCGCGTCATTCGGAAATCAAGGATATCTTGGTAAAGAAAATATGCAAAGATCTCGGCGTCGAGCCAATCAAATAGCCGCTAACAAAACGCTGCAATGGAACGTTTTTTCGCTGTGCCAATAGAGCGGCAAGTTAACCTTCGTTCTTGGTGCGTTCCCTCCATGCAGGCAACCCGACCCTGATCGTGAAGCTTCGAAGGAGCCAGTCCGAATCTGAGCCTGATTGGCACGGAAGCCGTTCGCCCTGAGCCTGTAGGAGGGCGCCGGCTCCGAGCGGGCTTCGACAGGCTCAGCCCGAACGGGGGTTGTGCTCGGGCGAGCGGGAAACAGGCCCGTTCGCCCTGAGCCTGTCGAAGGGCTTTCGGATGCAGTCGCGAAGCGCCCCGTTGATCCGGTGGTTCATTGCAACGAATTTATTTTTTCAACAATGTAGCGGCCACTTCCATCTGTTGGTGGTCGAAGGCCGGCGCAAAATCGTCCAGCTCCGCCGCCCGCAGTCCGACTTCCGGACTCAGCGCAAGCTGTCGCCAGTTCGATACTGCAGCATGCACCTCGGCCAGGATGGCCAGGGCTTGATTCCTGTCCAGCGCGAAATAGGCCGCGCGGGCCAGTAGCATCTGCAGGTCGGTGATCGGCCCGTCCTGCTCGG
>REEF01000304.1 GCA_007695205.1 Planctomycetaceae bacterium | reverse complement strand
CAGTCGTGATCATGCCGCCCGCATTAACGAGTATACCCCGATTCATCGCGCTCGAGCCGCTGCCGCCACCCGCGCCTTGAACCAGCAGGGCACCGCCACCCGAGGTGATCTTGGTGGCATCTCCGGACACATGGACGGCGTAGTTAGAACCGCCACTGCCGGACAAATTACCTCCGGCTCCCAAAACCGTAACTGGCGTAGCCGGACCCGAGCTGGTGATCGTTGCTCCGTTTTCAACAAACACGCCAACGTTGCCGCTGCTGGTGCCGGTGCCGCCGCCGGTTCCATCGACCAACACGCGTCCGCCTGCAGACGAGATGTGTGTGCCAAGGATTGAGAGATGCACGCCATAGTTCGCCGAACCGAATGTGCTGCCGCCTTGGCCGATAACGGTCACCGTGTCGCCGGCGCTCAGGCCGCTGCTGAACACGCTCGCCTGGCCGGCCATGACGACACCGTGGTTGCTGAGGCTTAGGCTGGCGCCGCCGCCCTTACCGTGGACCAGTACCGGTCCCCCGCCGCGGATGTTTGAGCCACTGTCCCGGACGTACACGCCGATATTCGTATTCTGAGTGCTTGCCCCGCCGGTGCCAATTACCGTGACCGCCCCGGTATTGGCGTTGATGCTCGAGCCGTCCTCGACATGGACACCGTAATTAGCCGATCCTGCTGTGCCGCCGCGCCCAGTAAGCTGAACGTCGCCGTCGCCGGTCGCCGAAATCGTCGCTGCGGTCAGCGAGATGCCAACGAACGGCTCGCCGGCGGTCGGCGTCGCCTGTTGGTTCGCAGACAGGTGGATATCACCGTCTTCGGACACAATGCCGGCTCCTGCCGTCAGGACGATGTCGCGCATCGTGATCAGAGAAATGCCACCCGAGCCGCTGACCGACAAACGGCTGTCCGGAGTATTCAGGCCGATCGTTCCGACGGCATAACCGGCGAGGCTGTGACCGGGGGCCAACGTCAGCGCACCGGAGAACTCCATCGCGCTGAAGTGATCGGGCTCCGAGCCCAATACCAGCGTCGCATCAAAATCGGGTAGATCGCCCACGACCAGGGTGTCGTCGATATGGCCTGGGCTCAAGCTCAACGAGCTGGCCGGGTTGGCAAACACCGTGGTGGTAAAGGCCGGTGCCACATCACCGCTGCTCAAACGCGACAGCCCGTTGCCCGCGGTCTCATCGTCGTCCAAAACCGCGGCGCTGGGCTCGCCGTCGGGCAACTGAATGTCCAGGTCCTCGACCGATGCGACATCTAGCAGGATCGATTCGAGACCCGTGTAGGCGATCGACGAACCGTCCAGGTCGATCGAGCCAGCGGAACCATCCAGCAACGATTGAATGATGGTTGCAAACGCACCCCCAGAGATCGTCAGCCCATCGTCACCATCGCCGCCCGTATGGCCGAGTCCGCCCGCCGGGATCGGGTTGCCGCTGGCAAAGTCGATGGTTAAATGATCGTCGCCGCCGGCCAGATCGATGACCAACGACGTGACCGAACCCAAAGCGATCGTCAGCGTCCGGTCTTGATCGCTCAGCGCTCCGCCGCTGGGCGCACTGGCGAACCGCTCGTTGGCATCGGTGATCACCAGATCGGTGCCGCTGAGCGATACGGTCATCTGGTTGGGCATCCCGCTAGGGTGGACGTCCAGGATGGTCAGGGTACCTTCGACCAGCGACGCCTCGAGCGTCGGGGGTTGGTACTCGTACGCCCCGATGTCCACTTGCGCAGTTCCGTTAAGGTTTCCGTCTGTGATGCGCGATTGGCCTCGCTGGTCGGTCGTCAATGGCGGAGTGAAGACGTTGGGATCGAAGCTTGGATCGCCAGCGTCGATGGCGGGACTGCCCGCGATCAGCGCGTGGGTCAGCGAGGTCCCGCCGTTGTCCCATAACAGCGGTTCCAGGACCAGCGCCGGGTCGATGCCGACGATGTTGCCGCTGGTGCCGTGGCTCAGGTCGCCGCTGCCGCCGGTGCCGATCAGGTTGTAGGAACTGGCGGCAGCCACCGTACCGTTGATATCGCTGGGCGTGGACGATCCCTGCAGATTGCCGGCAACGATCGTGTTGTGCAGCATCTCGCTACCGGAATCGACTCTGATCCCGCCGCTCGAATTGCTGGCCGTATTTCCATAGATGGTGCTATTGGTAACCGTCAGTGTGCCCCCGGTGTTGAAGATCCCGCCACCGTGGCGAGATGAGACGTTGCCTGAGATCGTGCTATTACGGACGGTCAGTGTGCCGCCGTCATTGTAGATACCGGCGCCGTCACGATTCGCCGAGTTGCCCGTGAAGGTGCTGTTGATGATTGTCAGGCTGCCTTGGTTCAGGACCCCACCGCCGTGGCGTCCGATATCCTGACCGGTTGATGCCGTCGTGCCTCCCGTAGTCGTCACCCCGTCAAGCGTAAGATCTGCTCCCGCGAGCACATGAAACACCCGATCACCCAGTCCGGCCGCGTCGATCGTCGTTTGCCCGGACCCGACGGCGACGATCGTGAGCGCGCCATTGGCCGCAATATCCAAATCGCCCTGCTGTGCCGCGTTTTCGTTGGCACCTTCGATGCTCAACGAATACGTGCCCGGCTGGAGCAGAATCCGAAAATCGTCCACGTCGTTGTTGGCGTGGATGACCGCTTCACGCAGGGAAAGCAGCCCGTCGTCGGGATCGATCACGTCCTCGAATGTGCTCACCAGCAAATCGTTTCCCGTCACGTCAAACGGGTTGCTCTGGCCAGCTGGGCCGTTGTCCAGGTCGGCGCGCAGATACATGTCGGCGGCCGGCAGGTTGACCGTGACCTCTCCCGTCCAGATGCCATCAACAAAGTCGCCGGTAACCGAGGGCATGATCGGGATGGAGACGGGCGTCGCGGCGCCAGCCCAACCGCTCAGTTCCGCCGTTCCGGTGAAGTCGGTGACGGTCTGGCCCACGCTGTTTTGTGCCGTGATCGTGACCGAGAAGGAAACGCCGGAGACCTGATTCGACACCGTTTCCCAGTGAAAATGATTCACGTCAGCCAGTTCGGACTCGGCCGCCGCCAGCAGATCGATTCGTGGAGTGGTTACCTGTTCGTCGCCGCTGGTGTACGTGATCGGCTTGCCGGTCTCCTGCAGCAGCGACAGAGTTTCGGAGACCGATAGGTTCGGATTCATCTGACGGAGGACCGCCCAGGCGCCGGCCACGTGCGGTGCCGCCATTGAGGTTCCGGACTTCCGTCCGTAATTGTTGTTCTCGACCGCCGAACGGATCGATTGGCCGGGCGCAAACAGATTGAGCAACGGGCCGCGATTACTGAAACCGGAGATGCTATCCGAGTTGTTCGTGCTGCCGACGGCGATGGCGGTCGAGATGCATGCCGGAGCGCTGATGGCGTTCGATTCATAGCCGTTCCCCGAGGCGATTACCGTGGCGATGTTCGCGGCGCGTAGGTTGTCGATGGCCGTTTTCGTGGCTGATTGGCTGCTGTCGCAGTAGGTGGTATACACCTTACCGCCGAGACTCATGTTTGCGGCCGCGATGGTATGGTTTTCGCTAAGCTCCAACACGCGTTCCAGTCCCCGGATCTGATCGGACACATAGCTCCGCACGCACGACGCGTTCCCCTCGCCGCAGACGTCCTCGGTGTTAAACCGGGTGAACACCTGGATGGCGATGATGTCGGCACCGGGTGCCACACCAGCGGTTGGCGCACCGCTCACTTCGGTTCCATTGCCAGCGGCGATACCCGACACATGAGGTCCGTGAGTGCAGAGGTTGGTGCTGCCGTCCAGGCACGCGGGGATGCTGATGCTTGCGGCGCCGACACCCGTCTGAGACGAACTACCGTCGGGGCACAGTGACGTCCGATCCGTCCCCGGACTCGAGTAACAGGCCTCCTCGACTACACGGCCCTCAAAGAAGGGGTGAGTCCGGTCGATGCCCGTATCCAGAATCGCGACGGCGACGCCGCTGCCATCCAAGCCCA
>REEF01001078.1 GCA_007695205.1 Planctomycetaceae bacterium | reverse complement strand
CGGCGAGGACGGCAAGTCGTTGATCCATGCGGGATCAAAGTTCGAAATCGATCTGGCTCGGCAGGTGCGCTTGAATCCGCATCGTTTCGAGTTGCGTTTTGGTGAGCCCGATCCGGCGGTGGTCACGATCTGCCTGGAAAATGGTGCTCGGCAACGGCTGCGGTGGGAGTGCGATCATGGCAACATGCCGTGCGAACAGGTCGGCGCGGCGTTCTCGGTGATCCTGGAAAACAAGATGGAGCTGGGACTGGCGGAACCGCCCGAGGAGGAATTGCCGCTGGAGTGTTTGACCGAAGAGCAGTTGATTCGACGTGCGCTGCGCGAACGCAAAGAGCGGGCTCGGAAGGAACGGATGACGTTGCGTTCGGCCGATCCCAGTCGGCCGTGGACCGAGTACACGGTGACCAGCGAAGAATCGGGCAAATCGTATCGGTTGACGTTGCGCGGCGAGAACCGAGGCGAATCGATGTGCAGTTGTCCGGACTTTCGCTGCAATACGCTGGGAACCTGCAAGCACATCCTGCACGCACTGGAGAAGGTCAAACGCCGATTCCCGGCTCGACAACGCCGCACGCCCTACCAGGTCGACCAGCTCTTGTTGCATCTACGGTACGGCGAACAGGTCCGTCTGGAACTGGAATGCCCGGCCGAACTGTCGCCCGAGATCACTCGGATCGTCCGGCCGCTGGTGAATGGTCCGATCACCGATCTGACCGACCTGATGAAACGCATTCGCCGGTTGCAGCGGCACGACCAGGCGGTGATCATCACGCCGGACGCCGAAGAGTATATCCAACAAGCGTTGTTCCAGCAGCGGATCGCGGATCAAGTGGCCGAGATCCGCCGCGACCCGGCAAACCATCCGCTGCGGACAACGCTGTTGAAGGCCGAGTTGCTGCCCTATCAACTGGACGGCGTCGCCTTTGCCGTCGGGGCGGGCCGAGCGGTCCTGGCCGACGACATGGGGCTGGGAAAGACCATCCAAGGATTAGGCGCCGCGGAACTGCTGGCGGAGCACGCCGACATCCAACGCGTGCTGATCGTCTGTCCCACGTCGCTGAAGAGCCAGTGGCGCAACGAAATCCATCGATTCAGTGATCGGGATTGCCAATTGGTCGCCGGCAGCGCCTCGCAACGCGCGGAGCAGTACGACAACTCGTGTTTCTTCACGATCTGCAATTACGAACAGGTCCTGCGGGATGTGGCCACGATCGAACGGGTCCAGTGGGATTTGATCATCCTGGACGAAGGCCAGCGGATCAAGAATTGGGAAGCCAAGACCAGTGCGGTGATCAAGAGCCTGAAATCCCCGTTCGCCCTGGTCCTGTCCGGAACGCCCCTGGAGAATCGCCTGGACGAATTGTACTCGATCGTCCAATTCATCGACGATCGGCGGCTGGCCCCGGCCTTTCGATTCTTTCATCGGCATCGCGTGGTGGACGAGCATGGCAAGGTTTTGGGATACAAGAATCTGGACGTTTTGCGGGAGAATCTGCGGCCGATCCTGCTGCGACGAACCCGCGAATCGGTGATGCAGCAGCTTCCGTCTCGCACTACCGAAATCGTCCGGATCGCCCCAACCGAAGAACAATCGATCTTGCATGCGGGGTACACGCAGAATTTATCCGCGATCATCAACAAGAAGTATCTGACCGAGATGGACTTGCTGCGGTTGCAGAAGTTTTTGCTGATGTGCCGCTTGTGCGCCAATTCGACGTTCCTGGCCGACAAGCAAGCGCCGGGGTATTCCAGCAAGCTGGAACGGATGGCCGAGTTGTTTGATTCGCTGTTCGCCGAAGAGAATCGCAAGGTCGTGCTGTTTTCGGAATGGACCACCATGTTGGATCTGATCCAGCCGATGTTGGACCAGCGTGGCGTCCAGTACGTTCGATTGGACGGCAAGGTGCCGCAGCGCAAACGGCAACAGTTGGTGAATCAATTTCAACGCGATCCGAGTTGCCAGGTCTTTTTGACCACCAACGCGGGCTCGACCGGCTTGAACCTGCAGGCCGCCAATACGGTGATCAACGTCGACCTGCCTTGGAACCCGGCCGTGCTTGAGCAGCGGATCGCGCGGGCGCATCGCATGGGGCAAAAGCGTCCGGTGCAAGTCTACGTCCTGATCACCGAAGACACGATCGAAGAGAGGTTGTTGAACACGCTGAGCGGAAAACATGAGCTGGCCATGGCGGCGCTGAACCAGGATTCGGACATCGACGAGGTCGAATTGACGGCCGGAATGGATGCCTTGAAACGACGCCTGGAGATCTTGCTGGGCGCCAAACCTGAAGCGGGAGTCGACGAATCGCAGCGAATCGAACAGCAGCGTGACGCGGAGCTGCTGGCGCGGCGGGATCGGGTGGCTGCGGCGGGTGGCGAACTGCTGGGAGCCGCGTTCCAGTTCCTGGGGGAACTGATGGCCGACCAACCGGCGACCGAGGCCACGGACCGATTGGCTACCGATCTGCGTCAACGGCTGGGCGAATGTGTCGATCAGGACGAACAGGGGCGACAACGGCTGACCGTCACGCTGCCCAGCGCCGACTCCCTGGAAGGACTCTCCCGATCGTTGGCTCGGTTGCTGGCCGCAGGCAACGGGAACTGAGCAGCACGACGAGTCCTATCCTTGTTTAAGCCCTGAAGGAGTTGATTCGATGCAAGCACCATTGACTGGACAACGCATCCTGATGCTCGTAGGAGAAATCTACGAAGATTTGGAACTTTGGTACCCGAAACTGCGAATGATCGAAGCTGGGGCTCAGGTCGTCGTGGCCGGCCCCGAGGCCGGGGTGACCTATGCGGGCAAGAACGGTTACCCGTGTCAAAGCGACGCGGCGGTCAGCGATATGAGCGCCAACGCCTTCGACGGGCTGATCGTCCCCGGTGGCTTCATGCCGGATAAACTGCGGCGTGACCCTCATGTCTTGAGTTTGGTGCGTGACTTCGATGTGGCGAGCAAGCTGATCGCTGCGATCTGCCACGGCGGCTGGATCCCGATCTCGGCCGGCGCCTATCGCGGTGTACGTGTCACGGGTTCCCCCGGGATCAAGGACGATCTGATCAACGCCGGTGCGCTCTGGGAGGATGCTCCCGTGGTGATCGATCGCCACTTCGTCAGCAGTCGCAAGCCGGACGATCTTCCCGATTTCTGTCGCGGCATCCTGCAGGTGCTCCAACCCGAATGAGCTTAGCACTGGCAAATGAATTCGTGTCCGAGGAAGGGGGCGTGAGTCGTTTTCGGAGAAAGCATGTTCCACATGGTTGGTCGTCAGCCGAAAACGACTCCCGACCCCTTACGCCCACCACTCCACCAGAGCACCCACAGCACGGGCCAGACGGCAAACAAGATGATCCAGGTGGTCTTGGTCAACAGGGCGAGTCCCAATCCGGCCCCGGCGGCGACCGCCCGCGGCCACGTCGGGTCGCGCAGCCAGCGCCAGTAAAGATACGCGGCGGCGATCCCCATCCCCGCCGCGCCGGCATCGGGTCCGATCGTGGCCGCCCAGGCCAACACGTTCGGACAGAAACACCACAACGTCAACGCCAACAGACCGGCGGCCGGCCCGTAAAGCTCGCCCGCCCAGCGCCAGCACACGTAACCCCCGATCACACTCAACGGGATGCACGTCCAGCGGGCGATCACGAAGTACCACAACCACCGCCGGTCGCCCCGGTCGTTGGCCGCGATGAACTCGCGTCCCAAGTTCCACTCGGGCCGTATGCTGGGTCCGTCCGCGTACTTCGACCACCGCAGTTCGGGGCCGCTCAGCACGACCGGCAACGCGGCCCACGTGCGGACTAGCGGCGGATTGACCCGGTACACGTCGAACCGCCCGAACCGCCAACTGTAGAGGCCCGCCGGCAGATGCCCCACCTCGTCCAGCGTGGGACTGGTGCGCAACGCGATCCAACCGACCAACACGGCATGCACCAACAACAATCCGGCGGCAAGCCCCGCGGATCG
>REEF01000714.1 GCA_007695205.1 Planctomycetaceae bacterium | reverse complement strand
CGGGTGAGCCGCTTCCCATGTAGTAGATCGTTGGCCGAAAACGACTCCCGACCCCGCCCGCGTCCCCCATACAAGGCTACCTTCAATGGCAAGAAACTTTTGGCCGGGTGCTTACACCTACTCAAAGGCGATTCGACCGGTTACCATCCTACGTGTCCGACATGCGCCCCCGGGCTGCCGACGGGCGATTGGGACCGCTCGGGAGGTCTGACGCGTTCACCACGTAGTTTCACGGTCCGAACCATACCAACGCACTTCGACTTGATCGTTACGGCGGATCACGCGACCCGCACGGCGGAACTGTGCCTGCTGGATGCACACGGGGTGCAGTTGGCCTTCCGGCGGACGGATTTCAAGACCATCGCCTTGTCGCATCAACACGGGCTGTTCGACCTGCGGAACTACCTGCGGCACTACGTCCAGCCGGGCCGCGAGGTCGCCAGCGTCGCGGAGATCGGCGTGTGCATTGCCGAGCAGGTGCTGGGCGCGGAGATCTTCCTGAAGCTGTGGGAATCCCAAGCCCAGCGCACGTTGCGGATCCAGTTGCCCGGGGCGACGGAGGAGCAGAACCATCTGGCCGCGGCGCTGGCGCGCGTGCCCAGGGAGATCGCCGGCCCGGCGGCCGACCAGCCGACGCTGGGCGAGCGGAATCTGCTGGTCCGCGTCGTCCACGACCGCCAGGTATCGGCCACGCAGCCGCTGGATCTGGCTGCGGACGAGTGCTTGCGGGTGCTGTTCGTGTTCGCCGAGACGCGCGGTTCTCGGCCGCTGGCGGCGCGGCGCGAGCGGCTCGAGTTGCGGCGGCTGTTCGAGAAGGAAATCTACCCCGGCCGCCGCGTCCTGGCCGACTTCCTGACCCACGGCGTCACCCGCCAGCGTCTGGCGTCGCAGATCGCCGACCGTGACGGCTATCACATCATCCACTGGAGCGGCCACGGGCACCTGAACTTGCTGGAACTCTCCCAGCCGGGCGGCGGGAGCGACCGCCTGAGCGGAGCGGAACTGCTGGCGCTGTGCGGTGGCTTCATCCCGCGGCTGTGCTTCCTGAGCGCCTGCCACTCGGGCGATATCCTGCGGGTCAAGGACTGGAACGACTTCCTGGCCGTGGCGCAGCCGGAAGCCGTAGGTTGGGACTCCGTCCCGACCCGGTCGGGACGGAGTCCCAACCTACCGGCGCAGGGCCAGGAGCCGGGCACGAAGCACGCGCCCGTTGCTGAGGCCCGGCAGATCCCGATCGACGAGCAGCCCGGCTACACCGGCACCGCCCACGCGCTGCTCCAGGGCGGCGTGGCGTCGGTGGTCGCCATGCGCTACGCCGTGGGCGACGACTATGTAGTGGGTAGCCACGGTGTATGGGCCCAGCAGGTCGGCTGCCTCGACCGGATCGTCCAACGTTCCGATCGTATTGCCCGGGCTTCACACGCTCGCGTATGCTCGTCTCAAGCTTCGAGCGTCGCGATCTTGCCCGGGCGCATGAGCATCCCGAAAGTGCATCCCACGACCTTGCACCGGCCGGGTGAGCATGGTGGTCACGTAGACAAGGTCGGCGATTTGCATTGCGGATTCGCTCCTCGGTTCAGGGCGTCGAGGCGAGCTGCTCGATCTGCTTCGGGAAGGTCAGCCAGACGTTCAGAACGGCCAGCGCGCCGCCGAATGCGCCCATCAGGATCGTCCACACGCCGGCGACCAGGGCCGCGGCGGCCGGCGGGCCCAACTCGGGAAAGCTGCCCGTGTAGTAGATGGCTAACACCATCGAAACGCCGTTGAAGAAAGGGAGGGAGCCGTCCTGGAACGTCTTCGACCAGCGCATCGAGTACACCATGAAGGCCACCCCGGAAAACAGGACCAGGGACGCCGCCGTATCGCCCTCCGTGACAAGGCTCGGCAGGAAGCCGAACCACGGAGTGACCCAAAGAGTAACAGCCGTCAGTATCGCCGCGTAGGAGAAACTGGGCAGAATGAGCTTCAGAGCCGCCGGCTTTCCGCCCAGGGCGAAATACTCGGCCCACACAATGAAGGAACACCAGAGGGTGAAGTTGAACTTGCCCAGCCACAGCCCAAAGGGCATGGAGATGAGCACCGTAAGCGCCACCGCTAGCCAGAGCGGTACGGTCTCTTTGGTTACCACCACCGTTGGTGCATCTTGGGTCACTTCTGTCATGCGTCTGTCCTTGGGGTAAGTGGAGCGGACGGCGCGGTTCAAGGCGCGCCGGCCGCTCCGGGATACTGGAAGCCTCTACCACGTTTGGTCGCGTTACACGTCGAGCAGGTATGCGCCGCGATATTCGGGTTTCACGAGGAACTGCAATTCTTCGGTTGCGTTCAAGGTCTTGGCGTCCCAGGGGATTTTCGGGCCGACGCCCGGCTCGTGGGCGGCCCACAAGGCCAAGTTGCCTAACAGGCCTGTTTCGCTCAGCGGCGCGGCGTAGTCGGGGAAGTTCGACATGGGCGGCGGCCCTCCCTTGATGGCGTTGACCCATTCGGTGAAATGGCCCGGTGAGGGTGTGAACTCGACTTCCAACTCCTCGGCGCCACCCATCAGCCGGTAGCTGCCTCCGTTGTCGCCCGGCGAGTACATCTTGCCCTTGTCGCCAATGATCAAAGAACCGCTGGGACTGGGCTCCTGGCCGTCGAGCAGTTCGGCCGGACATTGTTTACCGCCGTCGTACCAGATCATTTTCAGCGCGCCGCGCGATTCCGTCGCGGCGAATTCGTAGGTGATGACCGACCAGGTCGGAAAACTGTCGCGATTGTGGCCCGACGATTCCGCCTGGACGGAAACCGGATCGCGCAGGTCCAAGCCGGCGAACGGCATGTTCATCGTATGGCATGCCATGTCGCCCAAGGCCCCGGTGCCGAAATCCCACCAACCGCGCCAGCCGCCCGGATGGTAGCCGGGACCGTAGGGACGCTCCGGCGCGGGACCGAGCCAGAGGTTCCACTCGAGGTTCGCCGGCACGGTTTGCGGCGCGGGCCGCGGGCCGCCCTGCGTCCAGTAACGGCCGGGCCGGTTCGACCATACGTGGACCTCGCTCACCTTGCCCAGCACGCCCGCCCGCAGTAGTGCGGCCGCTTTGCGCAGACCGTCGGCCGCCGTGTGCTGGTTGCCCATCAGCGTGGCCACGCCCTTGTCCCGGGCCACTTGGCCCATCAAGCGGGCTTCGTAAACGGTCCGTGCCAGAGGCTTTTCGCAGAAACAGTGCTTGCCCATCCGCATGGCCATCAGGCCCGCGGCGGCGTGCGTGTGGTCGGGGGTGCTGACAACCACCGCATCGATCCGCTCGCCCAGCTCGTCGAGCATCTTGCGGAAGTCGGTATACCGCTTGGCGCCCGGGAACCGCTGCCCGGCTCCGCCCAATCGGCCGGTGTCGGTGTCGCAAATGGCCACCAATTCACCGGCCAGGCTGGCGTCGTTCGTATTCGCCCCTCCTCGGCCGCCAATGCCCACGCTGGCCATGCGGATGCGTTCATTCGGCGACTCGTTTCCCCGGGCGCGCAGGCCGGTGGTGGAAAAGTACCCGATGCCAACCGCGCCGGTTACTTTCAGAAAGCGGCGACGTGAAGTGCGTGCTGCCATTTCATGCAACTCCTTGTGCTGGAGGATGAAGTATACTTGCCGCGTGCCGTTTTTGCCTTCTTGACGGCAAGGCACGCATTGCCGGTGCTAACAGGCCAACTGCCAGCACAAGACGGACTCTAGGCAACGGAAGGCAATCGTACCTGGGGCGGATACCCCCGTCAACCAAGTACATGTTCAAAGAAGCCTCATTTCGTATTGAGAACTGCTAACAAAACCAGGACTGGCTCTCGGGATTCGGATCCGAAGCCACGGAATTCAGACGAAGTGAGGGTGCCTGTCCCGGTTTTGTTATCAGAAAACGCGCGTCCTCAGCGGGCTGGCCTCTCCAAGCGACACAAAAAAGGCCCGAACCCTAAGTGAAGATGCTGACGACTGGAGAAAACCTG
>REEF01000323.1 GCA_007695205.1 Planctomycetaceae bacterium | reverse complement strand
CGCTGCCCGGATTGCAACCACCTAGCGACTTCAGCAGGCGGCATTCTGGAGCGGCATTCGGAACGAACTTGAGGGAGACCTGCCAAATTGCGGAAGAGGATAAATGTACCGACACTGCGTGCTGCCCGTTCTATACCACTCATGCGTTGCAGACACCTGATTGAGAAGTTCTTGAACTTCAGCGATCTCCTGAATCGATAATGCGGTAAGGAAAAAGGGTTGTTTTCATGAAATGCATCATCTGCGGCAGCACAGACGTTTACAAAAGTCATCGGGCAAACCAGAAGATGCCCTGGTTTCTTCGTTTCCTGATCGTCGTGGCCCGATGTCATCGGTGCGAACGCCGGTTTTGGGTCCGCGGTCCGTTGGCTCTCGGCCAAAGCTTATCCAAACCACATCAACACCCCAAACGCCTAGCTGCGTAAGACCACTGTCCCATCGGAGACCGGCGGACACGAGTACCAACGGCCGGTGGGTCTCCGAGTCTTGCGGCGGGATTTCCCAAAATGACGATGCGCGGCGTCAGGTGATTGACAAGCTCCGCCGGCCAGTGCACGCTAGAGCACGTTGCGTGGGCGAGCCGAATGTGCTTGCAGGCAATTCGGCGGTCTCTCCCACGTTTGTTGATCTCAAGCGAAGACTGGAGGAGTCTTATGAAACATTCCATCGCAGCCGCCTTCTGTTTTGTGTTCATTTTTCTGGCTGTTCCGCTTGTGGGCTTCGTTCGAGCCGACGAGCCGATGCATGTCGGGATCATCGGATTGGACACGTCCCACGCGCCAGCCTTCACGCGTCTGCTGAACGATGCTGATGAACAGAGTGAACTGGCCGGTTTCCGCGTGGTAGCCGCCACGGTCAAAGGCAGCTACGACTTGGAGGTCAGCGTGGTGCGGCAACCGGGAATCACGGAACAGATGGTGAAACTCGGGGTACCAATTGTCGATTCGATCGAGGAACTGCTGGAGCAGGTCGATGCCGTGTTACTGACGACCAACGACGGCCACCCTCGTCTGGCTCAGGCCTTGAAGGTGCTGCGAGCCGGCAAGCCGGTCTTTACCGACAAACCAGCCTCGGCGTCGCTGGCGGATCTGATTGCGATCTACGATGCTGCGGAAGAATTGGGCGTGCCGACGTTCACCAGTTCTTCGTTACGCTACATCGAAGGGGCTGCGGAACATGTGGCCGGCGAGCATGGCCGCGTGCTTGGGGCCGACACCCACGGACCGGCGTCTATGGAGCCATCGCATCCGGATTTGTACTGGTACCTGATCCACGCGGTCGAAACCCTCATCACGATCATGGGCCCGGATATCGAGACGGTCAGCCGCACGCATACCGAAGGCCAGGATGTGGTCGTGGCCAAATGGAAGGACGGGCGGATCGGCACCGTGCGCGGCATGCGCGACGGCAGACCCGGGTTCGGCGGTACGATCTTCACGGAAAAAGGGACTTTTCGATTGGGCGCCTCCCGAGGCTACGGACCGCTGATGGTGGACATCGTCCACATGTTCCGGACCGGCGAAGTCCGTGTACCGGCCGAGCAGACAATCGCCATTTACGCCTTGATGGACGCAGCGGACGAGAGCAAACGATTGGACGGCGCGCCGGTCAATGTACCCGAGTTGATCGCCAAGGCGCGCCAGACGGCCGTCCAACGGCTGCAGCAGGCCAAGGCCGATTTGGACCAGGCCTCGACCGCTGCAGACTGAGCGTCCGGCGTTGCCGGACCTGACCGATCAATCGTCCTGGCCTGCGGTTGCCGGGACGGGGATAAACTGGACGGCATCCGCGATCACATGGCCGTCCGTGCCGCGATTGGAGATTTCGACCACCGCCGGCGCTTCCCCAAACGTGAAGGTGCCCAGCGAGATCAACAGCCCCTGGATGGGCGGCGTCTGCTTCTGATCGACGCTCGTTTCGCTTTGGCCCTCGGCATGATGGACCACCACCGGCACGTTGGTGGCTCGATTTCCATGCGCCGAGTAGGCCAGGCGAACCTCGTAGCGTCCGGGCTCTAAGCGAGCCTGGAATTGCGCTCGCTTCGCGCCTTGATCCTCGTTGTCGTCGTGCCGGTACCCGTACCCGACGAATGGTCCGATCGCACCGGCTGTCGGCCAATGACCCTCGAATTGCGCCTGAATATCATCGACCACCACGCCCTCCAATTCCGCGGGCCAAACGTTTCGGGTCTGGCGGTTCGGATCACGCCACTCAAGGATCTGACCGTCGTCGAGCAACCGCTGGCGCAGGCGATCGAAATCGATCTGCTGTACGTCGGCATCTTCCTCGATCGCATGGACGGCGGCCGTGGCTGCGGATTGACCCAGGATCATGAACACCGGCTCCATCCGGACCGAGCCGAACGCGATATGGCTGCAGGACAGACAGACGGGCACCAACAGGTTCGCACATTGTTCGCGTTTGGGCGTCAAGGCGCGGTAGTCGATCGGATACGGCCCGCCGGGATTGACCTGCACATCGCCTTCGTTCTGAGCATACGCCTGGCCCTGCTCGTTGTAGGCGACGTAACGTTGGGTATGGTGGGAATCCATGTTGTACGAGCCCATACCGACCGATTGATCGGTTGGCAGGCGACGGCGTAGATGGTTTTCGGTAATCACAAAATGGCTGATCATCCGCCGCGCTTCCCGCACGTAGAGCTGGTGCGGCCAGTGCCCGTTTTCCGTGAACTCGTCCGCCGCCAGTCCCCACGTGTTGTAGTGCCGTCGTACGTCTTCGGGTATTCGAGGATCGTTGGCCATGAAGTACAGGTATCCCTGCTGGTACTGCTGATGCTCGCGAATGATCTCGCGACGGCGCTCGTAGGAAGCTTCGGGATAGTCGTAATTCATGCCAATGTTGTCGGTGCTGAACGGCCCGTGATTATTGGTATCGGTCTTGGCGTTGGGGATCGGATCAAATTTTCCGAACACATGCCTTGACCCGGCCTGCAGGGTGCGCAGCAACAGCTCGTACTGCAACGGATCGTAACCCTCGGGCTTGGGGAACGGCACGCGGTTGTCCGGATGGTTGGTCAGGCACATGCGGAAGTTATACGCTTGGATCCGGTGATCGCCCTGGCCAGTTTCACCGGGATCTTCATCATGGATCCGCGGCAACAGACCGCTGGACGGATCATCGGGCACGACATACGGACTGACTTCGTAAGCAAAGAAATGCCCACTGGGTCCGGGGCGACGTTGCCGGTCGGGTAAGGTGCGTCCCAGGCAGGCGGGCCGATTCGGCGGGATCAACTGGACGCCGTTCAGCGTTTCGTCATAGACGCTGTTGGCCTCGCGACCTACGTGGTACGAGACCCCGGCCGCCGCCATCAGATCGCCTTCGTACGTGGCATCCAGAAACGTCCGCCCGCGATAGGTGTTGCCGCACAACGTGGTGATGGCCACGATGCGATTGTCCTGCATGGTCACGCCCGAATCACGGTCCAGCCACTGATCGCGAACCACGGGAATCTCATATTCTGCGATCCAAGCTTCGAAAGTGCGTTCTGCCACATGCGGCTCGAAAACCCAAATCGCATCCTCATCCGGGTGGTAATGCGAGTTCTGCTCGGGTTTCTGGTACACCCAGACTTCCGGATTGTCGTAATGCTTCTTGATACGTTGGTAAAACTCAAGTGCCAAACCGCCGATGACTTCCTTTCGCCCGGTATCGGTCCAGCCCAATCCGCCGCTGGTCAAACCGCCCAGATGCTGGTCGGGAGCGACGATGATGACTGTCCGATCCATGCGTCGGACCTGGACGGCAGCAGCCACCGCGCTGGAGGTGCCACCGTAGATGACCACGTCGTAGACCGGCGGCGCGGCGGTGCCGGGTGTCGCCGTGCCGATCAGCAACAGCGACGCAAAGGCGACGATCATCAGAAGATTCCACTGACCGCCAGAACGCCGGCGGTCGCCGTTTTGCAAACAGATAGACTTCATGGGTAATGACTCACTTTCAAAAAA
>REEF01001076.1 GCA_007695205.1 Planctomycetaceae bacterium | reverse complement strand
CACACCGTATTTCCCGAGTTTTCAGCGTGCCCTCCAAAGGGTCAGCCCCCTTTTCTGACAGAGCTTAGAGTCTTCACCTGTAGGATGCGTGCATCTTTGTAGGTTGGGACTCCGTCCCGACCGCGTCGCGTCGGGTCGGGTCGGAGACCCAACCTACGTTGGTTGCGGCCGGAGGCCGCGTTAGGGCGAGACGCTGGCCTGTTGGTTGGTCAAGTGTTGCCGATAGACCTTTTGCAATTCGGCCTGCAGACGCGGATCGTCCGGTTGGCGACTGATGCACCACTGCAGATGCTCGACCGCTTCGGCGAATTGTTCGTTACGGACCAAAGCTCGGATCAGTAACCGCCGATGCCCGAAGTCATTGGGTGTCAACATCACGGCATAGCGAGCCGCAGCCATGAACTGTTCCAGGTTCCCTGCGAATTCGTAGACCGAAGCGGCCTGCACCCAGTGCCGACTGGCCGCTTCGCCCTTCAATTTGGCCGCATCGGCTTGCAACGCCTTGGCATAGTCATCGGCCATTTCCAGAGCTTGCTCGTTCAGCCGATGGCGTCGGTAGTAGCCGTACAGTCGTCGAAGACCATCGGTATCGGGTTGAAAGTAATCGACGAACGCTGCGGCGGGCATCTGGGCGGCCAGCAAGTCGATGATGTGCTGACGCTGATGACGGTCTTGGTGAAAGGCCAGCTTCCACATCTCTAAGGCCTGTTCGTAATCGCCCACCAGCGCCGCTTCGCTGCCGGCTGCGACCAGAACGACGCCACTGTACGGTTGGACCGTCAACGCCTGTTGAATGAACGCCTGTTTGGTTTCAGCGTCGTCGCCCACCAAAAAACCCAACTCGCCCAAGTACACGTAGCCATCACCATACAAAGGACATCCACGAAGTGCCTGGCGGGTGTGCCAGTCAGCCTGATCCAGCCAGCGGCGATTGTCGCCCATCACGACCGACAACCATTGGTTCATCTCCTCTATTGTTTCGAACGCGGAAGCCAACGCAGCATCACGGATCTGGTTCAACGGCATCGGATTGCTGCTGTCCGCCTGTCTCAGGTCAAACTCGTAGCGACTGAGCTGAGCCATGCGCAAATGAGCGCGAGCGTGATGAGGGTCGCGCAGCAACACTTGCTGCAAGTGTCCCAGCATCGCCATGGTCGTATCGCGCGAAGCATCCGGATCGTCCAGTACCGTGCGTTGTTCTGCCACGGCCAGTCGATAGTAAGCGTCCCAATGTGGGGCAGCCAGGGCCGCCGTTGTCCGATCGGCGACCATCATCGTAGCTAACAGCAAGCCGCCCACCGCCATGGAGACCGCCAGCGGGCGCGAGCAATCCAAGTGCCGGGGCCGCCATACAATCCCTGCGGGGCTGGTACGCGAGCACTGAAAACGGTTCAACTGGTAGATTCGGCAAGCGCAGGCTGCCAGGATGACCGTCAGCGACAGGCAGGCGGGGATGTACCAGACGAAATCGCCCAGCGAATGCACCGCGCTGGCCAGCAGACCTGCCAGCACCGCGATCGCCACCGAAGTGATCTTCCGGTCAGCGGGACAGATGCATACTCGCAAGCACCAGGACGCTACCAGCACCCATCCGGCGCTCACCAGTAACAGCCCGAAGATGCCCATTTCCAATGTCAGGTGCAAGTAACCGTTCTCGCCATGCGTGAATTCCGTCTCGAAGTACTGCGTCATGTACGTAGGGTAGATCTCGCGATGGCTGCCGGCGCCGGTCCCAGCGATCAGGAACTTGGGGATCGCTGCCAAATGAGCTTCCCATAATGCCTTGCGACCGTAGCAAACTTCGTTTATCGATCGCGAGTCCCGCAGGGTGCTCATCCGTCGTGACAACGGTTCGTACCCGTAGATCGCCAACGCGGTGCTTAGAACCAGCATCAGTCCGGCCAACCGCAACCAAGCGTGGGACTTGAGCAGACCGTTGCGAGTCATCAGAACCATGACAACGAAACAAGAGATGCTGGCCGTAACGACGCCACCACGTGAGAAGGTTAGCAGGATCGCCACCAAAACCAGGCCCGTACCGATCAACAAGGCCGGTTTGCCGTATTGGGCCGTCGTCGATCGACCAAAGCTGCCAGACGGAACCGGATCGGACGACCACATCCGCTGAAGCCACCAGAAAAGTGGACCAAGCCCTAGAATCAGAAAATGAGCGAAGTGGTTCTGATTGGGAAACGAACCGCGCACCGCTCCGAATGTCGTACGTTCCGGATGCTCGTAGATCCAGAGGAACTTGCCGTTGCCCAGCAGCATCTGCGACAGCCCTAAAATGGCCATGCCGATCGCGGCCAGCGCCAGCCAGCGCAGCAAGCGTTCGATATCACCTAACTGGCGCACACGCTGGACCACTACCAGGAACAGCAAGCAGTGAGCCAAAAACGTGACCAGGCCGCCTTGAGTGCTGCGTGGCGTCAGCGATAGACGATCCCAGGTACCTAGTAATGCCGCTTGGTCCCCATCGGTAGTCCAAGCAGGCAGCAACTTGACCTGCTCCGGGGAAACACGTTCGATCACTGCTGTCGGGAGAGGAACCAATTGCAGCGCTAGCAGAACCAAGCCCAAGACAATCAACGGTTCCGCCCCCGAAAGGCGCCATCTCGGTTTTGGGGACACACACAAACGACCAAGCCAACAGACCGCTGCGACCACCACACAAACCACGTAGACCAGTCGACCTACATCATGCCGCCCCCCCAAAAACAAGGGAGCCAGGAAGATTACTGCAACCAGAGCCAGATCCGTCAGCGCGAGCAAACCGCGCGCGATCGGGCCGTCCGACGACCGCTGCGGCCGTCGATCTGGCGACGGGGCAGCAGCATCGACCGTATTGCTCATCCGTGACACGGCGGGCTCTCAATCTTGGGACTCAGATCAGTGAGCCGCAAAAGTAGCGATTTATCGTGTGTCGGGCAAGATGAAACGCCCCCGTTTTCCTTCGAAGCGGCCCCCGTCGTCTAGTGCAAGTGGCGGCAAACAGCTAAACTAGGTTGTTTGTCAATTCCATTCCCTGCAAACCAAACGTGAGGTGCCCGTGATCGTTCGACTGTCTGATGGAAAATGAACGTAGACGACCTGTACAAGAACGGCCGGCCACTGGACGCCGGGCAACGGGCCATGGTTCACCTGCCGGGACAGCGGTATTCCATGGACCGTCACCTCTACCGCCTGGTCCGCGGCTGGATCCACCACGTGCCGGACCGGACGCACCGCCTTGGGCGGTAGTCGAAATGATAGGGCGTCTTTTGACGGACACCTTGTCAGATCTGTGGCGATGGCGTATACCATTGCGTGTGGACGCAACGTTTTTTCCTGTTGGTTTAAAATCGGCGTCGAAAAGCGGCTGCAAGACACGGAACAGAGCTGAAAAAAAACCGTGTTTCGGGGACGTAGCTCAATTGGGAGAGCACCGGCTTTGCAAGCCGGGGGTTGACGGTTCGAGCCCGTTCGTCTCCACTCGCCAGAAACCCCAGAAAACCCGCGTTTTTCCAAGGAAACAGCGGATTTTTCTCGTTTCTGGATTTCCGCGTCCGATTCCGAGTTTTGATCAATCTTGCCCTCAGTTTTACACAGTTTAACAGCGTTTCGGGCAAGCACAGGGGCAAGCGTTGGGGCAAGCGGAGAACCGGCAGCGTCATCGGTCCCCGTCGCCTGTCCAGCTTCCCGGTCGGTCCCGTCAAGCGGCAAGTTCGGCAAGAGTTTCACCGCGCCGGCAAGGTCGAGCAAACGCGGAGCCGTGTAAACGTTCATCGTCAGTGAAACGTCGCTATGTCGCATCGCGGCTTGTGCCGTTCGCGGTGCTACCCCAGCGGCGGATAAGTGAGTCCCGAAGCTATGTCGCAGGGCGTGAACGTCCAGAGTTCGCCCCCGGTCATCCGTCTTAGAGATTCCGGCAAGTTTCAGGTCCCGGTCGAGGATTCGAACCAGCTTGTCGGGAACGTCGAAAATCAGCGTTTCGGCAG
>REEF01001075.1 GCA_007695205.1 Planctomycetaceae bacterium | reverse complement strand
TCGGAATCGACAAGAACACCATCCATGTCGAAGATCACGCCTCGACACGGTTCCGGTCTGACATTCGCTTGGGTCATGGTTCCCCTCACCGATGCTTCCGCGCTTCGGCGGTTGTTACGATGCGACACCGTTCGGCTATCGCTGAACGCGGGCGTTGCCCTTCCAAATACTCCACACCTGTGCCTCGTCGGCCGGTTGACCGTAGTCGGTCATCATCGTGGTTGCCAGCGCGCCGGTGGCCCATCCGAATTGAATCCACTTTTCAGGTGCCCAGCCACGTAGGATCGCGTACAGCATCCCGCCGACAAAGCCGTCCCCGCCGCCGATGCGGTCCAGCACGGCGATCTCGCGCGGTTCGACCACGTGCCAGTGATCGCCGTCGGACATGATGGCGCCCCAGCGATGCAGATTGACGCTGATCACCTCGCGCAACGTGGTGGCGAAGACCTGAGCGTTCGGGAACGCCTGCTTCGCTCGATGGATCATGCCCTTGAAACTGTCGATCTTGGCCGTCAGGTCCATTCCGCCGGCTTCGGGGCCCTCGACATTCAAGCACAACTGGAAATCCTCTTCGTTGCCGACCAGGATATCGGTCAGCGAGGCGATCTCCTTAAAGATCTCATGCAGTTCCGTTTCGCGGCCCTTCCAAAACGAGGCTCGATGATTCAGATCGAACGAGATGCGGGTTCCGTGCTTCTTGGCCGCTCGTGCCAATTCCAGGCAGAAATTGCTGGTGTCGGGCGAAAGGGCACCGATCAGACCGGACAGATGCATGATCTGGACACCCTCCTGGCCGAAGATCCGATCCAGATCGAAATCCTTGACGTTCAACGTCCGCCCCACCTCGCCCGCTCGATCGTTGTGCACGCGTGGGCCTCGAGTTCCACAACCGCTGTCCGCCAGATTGAACTGGTGCCGGTAGCCCCAAGGATCGCCCTGTTCTACCTCCGGGCCCTCGTATTCGATGTGACGACTTCCCAGATTGTCCTTGATAAAACGAGCGATCGGGCTGCCCTTGACAAAGGTGGTCAACACCTTGGTGCGCAATCCCAAATACGACGAAACGCTCAACACATTGCTTTCCGCGCTGGTGGCCTGCATGAAGAAATTCGAGCCACAATGCATGGGCTGGCCATTGGCAGGAGTCAGACGAACCCCCATGCTAGTAGGCGTGAGCAGGGCGTAGGCACAATCTTTGCGAAGTTCGATGGTCATCAATGATCCTCGTGTCAACGGAATAAGGGGTGTTCGGGTGGAGTTTTCCGGCAGTGGTTGCCAGGCATTCCGGTCAACAACGCTCATGAACCCGTCAGTATAAAACCGCAGGTCGCGTTGGACTAGTCCCGTTACCACGGCCATCGCATCAGAATCCAGAAGGAAGCCAAGGGTGATGGACCATTCACGCAAGCAGATCGACGAGTGTCGTAGCTTTAGGGGGTTGATGGCAGCAGGCTGGCCGGATCCCAGAATAGCGTCCGACTGATTTCACGTTCTTGGATGTACTAAGGCAGGCCCAAATCTGCCATTCCCTTCTGGGACTTTTCGTCGTCCCGTCCAGCTTGGTAAGATCAAGGCTGACACAACTCGCTCCAACACAATGTGAAACTCCAAGCGAAATACGAACGAAATCTCAAGAAAGAACTGAAAGACCATTTCGACCGGTATGCCATTCTCGGGATGTGGGATTTGCAGACGCCGACGAACTGCACGTTCCACGATACGGTCATTTTGGATCGGAATACACATCATGATAACCAAATACGCATCTGAGCTGCCGCTTCCTGGAGGCGTGGAACAGTACTACGACACACTGGTAGAATTACTCCGTCGAGTGGGCAAGCAGCCCATGGACCAGGATCAACTTACCGAGACTTTCATTGACGTGTGTCCCAATTCGAGCAGCTCGACCGCGATCAACCAATACATCAGTTTGATTAGCCGCATGGGATTCTGGTCTGTCAAGGACGCCACCGTTCGACTTACGCCCGACGGAAAAGCCTTGTTGGACAAGGACGACGATGACTCTTCCGCAGCAAAGCGTTCGGTCTTAGACATGAAACTGCGGGAGGTTTCCGGTTACGAGGTGCTGCTGACAGCCCTCGAGCAGGGACCGATCTCATTTGACCATGCGGACAGTACGCTCAAGCAGGCATTGAATGTCGATTGGAAGTCGAAAAACCAGACGATGTTCCGAATGAACTGGCTCCGCAGTCTTGGCTACGTCACAAAGGATGGCCATGACTACTCGCTCACGCCCTCAGGACAAAGCCTCATCGCGAGTGGCGCACACCTGCCAAACGTCAACAAGTCTGGAAACGGACCCACTGTGGTTATCGACAAGACGAAATCGCCCTCCGTACTTATCGGCAAAGCAACTTCGCTGGCAGACGCTGTGGAAAAAGAGGCAAGAACCGGCGGCGACGGCTCGGCTTTGGAGCAAGCTACAGCGGATGCGTTCAAGTTTCTCGGATTTGATGTGCAACTGATCGGCGGTTCGGGAAATCCGGACGTCGTGGCGACGGCACCGATGGGCAGCAACACGTATCGGGCGCTCGTCGAAACCAAGAGCCGGTCGAGTGGCACCGTCAGTCAAAACGACGTGAACTTCAACGCCCTCAATGAACACAAGGTCAAGTCGAACGCCGATTTTGTTCTCGTCTTGGCTGCGGACTTCTCCGGCGGCAACCTGGAGAAATGGGCGTGCGATCACAAGGTTCGCCTTCTTCGGGTTGAGGAAGTGCGACAGATTCTGTTCGCACACGCCGAAGCGATGATTCCGCTGGACCGGCTACGGGACTTATTCGTCGGTGGTGGATCAACGGACGAGAGCACACTCTCCGCAATCCTCGCGGACTCAGAATTGTCGGGACAGCACATGAAGCTTTGTGGCCAAGTGTTCGGCGCCGTGCTCGCTCATCAAGCCGACGAAGCTACATTGAACGAACATGCCCTGTTTTACATTTTGGATGGCGCACACTCGATTCAGGCTATCCAGGCGACCACATCCTTGCTGCAATCAGATCTGATCGGTGCATTGGGACGTGCGGAAGATGGCAGTCTTTATTGTCGGCTTTCCCGTCGCACGTTGTCCGAACGCCTACGACAGATTCAGGAAGCAATCGCTGACCCTGCGGATGAAGTCTTGAAGTGAAGTTAAGGATGGGCAATCAGTTCCGACGAAAACCGTGGCGAAATGCCGCAAGACATGGACCATCGAGAAACGGAATGCTCGGCGTTCGGAAATCGCTGATTAACCGTCAAAATTGTACTCGTGTGCAGAGCCATCGGGCTTGATGAGCCGGATGCGGCGCAGTTCGACCGGAACTTCGCCGTGCCCTTCGAGCAGCACGCGGAGGATCGCGATGGGTTCGGCGGCCTCTACGGTGGCGCGGACGGTTGTCCAGTTCATCTCACCGGCAAGCCGCAGTTCGGCCTTTGGTTCGATAGCAAAATCGGACTCCTGCCGACCACTGGCGCCCAACCACATCAGGCTCAGCGTGGTCGATTCGGCCGCTCGAGCGTCCAATTCTACGGTCAGTGGCGCCGCGAGACGCTGTGCGAAGGCACGCCCGAAAAACGTGCGGACGTGCGGCCTGTTGGATACAACCCGAATACCGTCGGTCGTCGGTTCGGCTCGGCCTTGGCGGACGAACCAGCCTTGCATCCGCGCCTCGTCGACACCGGACCCGGGTTGCGTGGCTGCGTGCCAGACGGCAGCAGGCGCGTCCGGCTTTGTCTGCGGACGGGTATCATCCCATCCGATGAACGCGCACGTCTTGCCATCTTCCATCGGTGGTGGCGGCAGGCGCGAGTCCACATGCATGTCGAAAAAGCGGCGATCTGCTCCAACCACCTCCTCGGGCAGACCGGGCGTGGCCCACGTGTCAGCTTTCGCCTTCAGCTTCTGCTCCAACGCTGCGGCGATCTCCGGATGGTCGTCGATTTGGTTGTCTTGGGCTCGTTCGCGTCCCGGCGTTC
>REEF01001074.1 GCA_007695205.1 Planctomycetaceae bacterium | reverse complement strand
GAGAGCGTGGCGGCGGTCGATTAGCCAGGATTGCGATAGAAAGTTCATGGTTCTTTGTTCTTGGTTCTTGGTTCTTTGTTCTTTGTTCTTGGTTCTTGGTTTTGACTTCTTGTTGGGCAACCAAGAACCAAGAACTAAGAATAAAGAACATTTCGTCAACGTTTCCTCATCAATTCCGAAAGCGCCACCGCTCGCACGATGTCCTTGACGCGATGTCCGTTTTTCTTTGCTTCTGCCAGGATCGCGTTGAGGTCGTCCTGATCATCAAAGGTCATCACGCGGCGGAGGCCGTAGGTGCAGAGATGCTCGATGAAGGCGCGGGCGATTGTCTCGCGATCCTCCAGCAGCAGACGCTTGAACTCGTTCGGGTCCTTGAAGGCGCGGCCATCCGGCAAGGTTCCCGAGGGATCGACCAGCGGATCTTTGCCGACACCCAATGAGGACTTCTCATGCGTGCGCCACTCACCGATGGCGTTGTAATTGTCCCAGGCGAGTCCCAGCGGGTCGATCTTCGCATGGCAGGCGGCGCAGTTCGCATCTTTGGCGTGCGCTGCGAGTTTTTGTCGCAACGTGGCCTTGGGGTTGTCTGGCGGAGTCGGTTCGATGGGCGGCACGTTCGCGGGCGGCGGCGGTGGTGTCTTGCCGAAGATCGTTTCGCTGAGCCACACACCCCGGTGAACGGGGCGGTGGCGCGTGCCGTCCGAGGTCAGCCCGAGCACCGCGCCCATCGCGAGGAGACCGCCACGATGATCTTCGGGCTTGAGCGAGACGCGCTGAAACCCACCGCTCTCGGGTTCCGGCAGTCCGTAGAAGTCGCAAAGACGGGCGTTGGCCATCGTCCAGTCAGATTCGATGAAGGCATCGATGGGCAGATTCTGCGCAAACACGTCGCGAAAATACTCGACCGGCTCCAACCCCATGCTCTTTTCCAACCAGCGGTCGTAGCCCGGATAGATTTTGCGGTCCGGCGGGAACATGCCGAGGCGATGGAGCTGCAACCACTGGCGCGGAAAGTCCTCGATGAACCGGCTCGCTTTGCCGTCTGCAAGCATGCGGTCCACTTCCTTGCTCAAGCTGCCACTGAGCGTCCCCGCCCTGGCCGCGGCCACGAGGCCGTCATCCGGCATCGAACTCCAGAGAAAATACGAAAGCCGCGAGGCAAGCTCCCAGTCGTTGAGACGTTCGCGGGCCACGGGATCGCCTTCGACGACATAAAGAAAGTCTTTGGCGGTCAGCACGCCCTTCAGCGCCACTTGGTAAGCGACGGTCGCGGTTTCGCCCGCCTCGCGCTCGGAACGATAGGCTTGGAGATACCCGGCCAGCTCCTCCGCTTTCACCGGACGACGCCAAGCGCGTTCGGCAAAGCGCTGCAGATGCTCCGCGACGACTTCCGGCGTGGCGCCATCGGGTGGCAGCACGCCTGCACGGCGCGATTTCTCCGCCTCGGAAAGCAGCGGACCTTCCCACTCGATCCAATCGAGCAACACGGTGGGAAAGAGCGCATTGCCCTTGTCATCGAAGAGCTGGGCCGCCGTCGGATTCAGCAGCAAAGGGTCGCTGCTGTGCGTGAAGAGATAGGTGCGCCCGCGAAACTGATTCGCAAACTTCGGCACCGCCTCGGAGGTGACGACCTCGAAATGCAGAGTAGTCGGCATCTCCACAAAAACCTCGAACTCATACACCTGCGGATGATCCTCCGGCGCCGTGATGTCGAACTCGATCAAGTCGCCGATGATTTTGCTGGCCGGGTCCATCGGGCCGATGCGCAGATGCGCGAGCTGGCCGTCCTTTGGCCGGATGCCGCTGGCCTGAATGCGCACACGATAGAGTCCGCTCGGTGGATCGATCCGTCCCGGTTGCGCCTGGGTGTCCCGCAGCCACAAGGAGCTGAGCGCTTCACGAAAATAGTTCGACTCGCCGGAGGCGAAGATGGTTTGACGCAATGGCCGCTGGATGTCGAACAGCTTCAGCGACTCCTGCACCTCCTTTGCCCGCTGGCTTTCCGCCGGGCCGAAGAGCAACTCGGAGGCCGTCATGCGCTTGATGCGCGCCTGGCCCCCGTCAGCGGAGAAGGCCCGATCCAGCACCGTGCCCGCCGCGCGGTAGTAACGATCCACATGCGACGGAGACAGCGTGAGCTCCGACCCGATGCGCTCGAATCCGTGCCACAGCGTGTCCTCGTTCAGTTCGCCCGGCTTGGTAGGATCATAGCGCACGCCAAGCAGATCATAGACCGTGTTTTGATACTCCTTCCGGCTCAGCCGATAATGCGCCACCGCCGGCCGCGCCGCCATCCGCGAGGCACGCCCTTCTTTGATCAACGAATCGAGTTTCGTGATGAATGTTGCGATCTCATCCTGTGTTGGCTGGGGCTCACTTTCAGGGGGCATATCTCCAGAATTGATTCGTTCGATCACCTCTGCCCAGTGATGCGTATCCGCGCCCAACTTGAAATCGCGTGAGAGCTGGTCGATCCGCAAGTCACCGTTATCCTTCTCCTTATTTTCCTCCTGGGGGCCATGGCAACTGATGCAATGCTTCGTAAGGAAGGCTTCAAACGGCTCTTCTCCGGGAACGGCACTGGCAAAGCCCATGCTGGCGATCAGGAACAGCGCGGCGGCGAGGAGAGTGTGTTTCATGATTCGATTACTGGACAAACTTCACCTCCACTTTGGGCAACAGCGCTTTGACTTTGGCCTGGGTTTCATCGGGGTAGCCTTCGCCGTAGCGAACGAGCGTTAGCGACTTGAGGTGGGCGAAGTCCTGCAATTGCGGCAGGCGGGTGTCGGGCAGGTCGAGGCTTTCAAGCGAAAGCGATTCGAGCTGGGTCATGGTGGCGAGCGTGGTGAGATCGGCATCGGTCAGCGTTTTGCCACTCATGGAAAAGCGACGCAGAGTGGGGATCGACTTGGCACCGGCAATCGCCTGTGCCGCAGGCAGGGCGTTACCCTGGCTGACGGACAGGGATTCCAGAGGCAACGAGCTCAAGTTCCCATGCCAAGCCGCCGTCATTTTGGGACCGTTGAGGATGATGCTCTTGAGCTTCTTGAGCTTTTGAAGATGCACCGCGCTGGCATCGGTGAGGACTCGGGCGTGGATGAGGTTGAGCGATTCGAGGTTGGGAAATCGCTCGCAGATGTAGCCGAGGCCTTCGTCGTCGATGCCGTTGCCGTGAAAGGCGATGGACTTCAGATTTGTCCACCCCTCAAACTTGGCGAAGGCATGACCTGGAAGGTTTGCCCGGAGGCTGAAGCTCTCCAGGTTTTTCAGGCCGGCCAGGTGCTCGAGACCCGCATCGGTGGCCTTGCTGAAGTAATGCAGGGACAGCGACTTCAAATCGGGGAACGTCGCGAGCTGCGAAAGTTTCGCCAGGGCGGTGTCGCCCGGGCCATTGTCGTAACGCTTTTCGATGCGCAGCGATTTGAGGCGCTTCAGTTTCAGGATCGAGTCCAGATAGGACTCGTCGAATGTGGTCACCACGACAGAAAGGTTTTCCAACGAGGCGATCTGCCCGAGATGCTCGATGAAGGCCGCATCATAGGGGTCCGTTTTTTTGTCGCGACTCGCATGAGCATGGCCTTTGAAAATGCCGGTGTTGACCATCGTCAGCGTGTCAAAGACCGCGATGTCTCCGCCCGCCGCCTTTTTCAGCGACTCGGGCGTCGTGTTGACCTTCGTGAACGTGCCCGGTGCGCTCTCGATCGTGCGGATGACGGCCACGACGTGCGGGTGCTGCTGGGCGGCGGACAGAATGGCATCGGCGTGGTCGGCGAGCGTTTGTTTGACTGCAGAGTCAGAGGTGGCAGCGATGACGGCTTCGAGATCAGCCCGAGAGGTGATCTTCGAAAGGTCGGGCGGAGCGGCCTGCAACGCGGTGAGTGATGAGAATAGGAGGGCGGTGAGGAGGGTGAGTTTCATTTTTTGTTCTTTGTTCTTTGTTCTTTGTTTCGGATTCTCGCCCGGCAACGAAGAACCCGAAACGAGG
>REEF01001028.1 GCA_007695205.1 Planctomycetaceae bacterium | reverse complement strand
GCCCCAAAAACGACCCCCGACCCCTTGTCCTGAGACGCCCCTCTCGAAAGGGCTTGATGCGAATCGATCGAATCGTCGGAAGGGGTCGGAAGTCGTTTTCGGATGAACCGCTTTCCATGCGGTTGATCGTTGGCCGAAAGCGATTCCCGAACCCCTGGCTCCCAATCGGCGACATCACGGCCAGATGGACGACTTGGTTGCTGCTCGCAACCGTCCTGCTGGCCCAGATGGCTTGTCTTCAGTCCCTAGCGGTGGCAGGGGATTGGCCAAGGTTCCTTGGGCCCACCGGCGACAGCAAGTCGGTGGAAACCGGCATTCGTACCGACTGGTCCAACGGCGGGCTCCCGGTCCTGTGGTCGCGTCCGTTGGGCGAGAGCTACGGGATCGGCGCGGTCTCTCAACAACGCTACTACCAGTTCGATCGTCGCGGCGATAGGGCTCAATTGCTGTGTCTGGACGCTCTTACGGGAGACCTGTTGTGGAAGTTCGAGTACCCGACGGACTACGAAGATATGTACGGCTACAACGGCGGACCACGTTGCTCGCCGTTGATCGATGAAGACCGTGCGTATCTGTTCGGTGCCGAGGGCATGCTGCACTGCGTTCGGACCACCGACGGCCGGGTGTTGTGGAAGATCGACACGGCAGAGCGATTCGGTGTGGTGCAGAATTTCTTTGGCGTCGGCAGCAACCCGGTGATCGAGGGCCGATTGCTGATCGTGATGGTCGGCGGCAGCCCCCCGCAGTCGCAAACGCTGCCGCGCGGCGCTTTGGATCGCGTGGTGGGTGACAACTCGGGGATCGTTGCCTTTGACAAGATGACCGGCCAGGTGGTCTACCGGATCACGGACGAATTGGCCAGCTACGCCTCACTGAAGCTGGCGACGATCGACGGCCGTCGTTGGTGCTTCGCGTTCGCTCGCGAGAGCCTGGTGGGGTTCGAACCGTCGACTGGGAAAGTCGACTTCCACTATCCGTGGCGATCGTCGCTGCGCGAAAGCGTCAACGCCAGCGTGCCGGTCGTGGTGAACGACCAGGTGTTCATCTCCGAGGCGTACGGGCCGGGCAGTTCGTTGCTGCAGGTCCGACCCGGCGGTTATCAAGTGATCTGGTCCGACCCGCCGCGCAGCCGCCAACGTGCGATACAAACGCATTGGAATACGGCCGTGTTCCACGAGGGATTCCTGTACGGCTCCAGCGGCCGACACACCAACCAGGCTCAATTGCGCTGCATCGATTGGAAGACGGGCGAGATCCAATGGAGCGAACCGGGGTGGACGCTGGGTTCGCTGCTGTACGTCGACGGGCATTTCGTACACCTGGGGGAATACGGCGAGTTGCTGCTGCTGAAGGCCAACCCCGAGCGATTCGAGCAGGTGGCGGTGGTGCGGCCCGTTGACCAGGACGGCCAGCCTTTGCTGCGGTATCCTTGCTGGGCGGCGCCGATCCTGGCCGACGGCCGGTTGTACGTGCGCGGACGCGACCGTGTGGTCTGTTTCCAGCTTGTTCCACAACAGGACGCATCCCCAGGTACCGACAAGTCAGAATCGATATTTTCAAGAGATAGGCGACCTAGATGAACCAGAACCCTCGTCAACGGGGAGTGGCCGGCGGGATTGCTTTGGCGATCCTGTTGGGCGCGTTCCTGCTGTTCCAGGTCCAACCGGTGATCAGCAAGACGATCCTGCCATGGTTCGGTGGAAGCCCAGCGGTCTGGACCACATGCCTGCTGTTCTTTCAGGTCGCGCTGCTGGCTGGCTACGCTTTTGCCGATTGGCTCTCGCGCCGACCGCAGCCTCGTCAGCAAGCGATGATCCATCTCAGCCTGGTCGGACTGGCGCTGCTGACGCTGCCCATCACGCCCAGCGAGTATTGGATGCCCCCCGACGGCTCGTATCCCGCCGCACGCATCCTGCTGCTGCTGACGGCCAAGATCGGGTTGCCCTATTTTGTGTTGGCAGCAACCGCGCCGGCCATGCAGGTCTGGTTCGCCCGCGTTTATCCGGACCGCTCCCCGTACCGACTGTACGCCCTGTCCAACGTGGGTTCGCTGGGCGCGTTGTTGAGCTACCCGTTTCTTGTCGAACCGGCGATGACGACACGTACCCAGGGTTACGTCTGGTCGGCCCTGTTCGTGTTGTTCGCTGCGATCTGTACCTGGTTGACGCTCCGGATCAGACAGTGTGGGGACCTGTCGTTGCCGCCGCTGCCGCCGTCGAACGATTCGAGTGGCGATGACGGCCGACCGACCTGGTGGCAGCGGATGGCCTGGTGGCTGTGGCCTGCGTTGGCCTGCACGCTGCTGATGGCGGTGACCAACCATCTGTGTCAGGATCTGGCCGTCGTGCCGTTGCTGTGGATCGCTCCGTTGAGCCTGTACCTGCTGACGTTCATCATCTGCTTCGATCGTCAACAATGGTACCATCGCGTTGGATTCTCCCTGGCCGCCGTGCTGGCCGTGCTGGTGCTCAGCTACCTGCCGCTGGCCGGTTACTTCGAGCGGTTTTACGGCCAGTTGGGTCTGACGCTGCAGATCGCTCATCTGGCAAAGCACGTGATGGTCGAGGCGATGGTCTTCCTGGTGGCCTTGTTCCTGCTGTGCATGGTCTGCCATGGCGAACTGGTGCGTTGCAAACCTCACTCGCGGTATCTGACCAGTTTCTATCTGAGCGTGGCTGCGGGAGGGGCGTTGGGCGGCGTCCTGGTCGCGGTTGTCTGTCCGCTGGTGTTTTCCTCGTATGCCGAATTGCATGTGGCCTTGATCGTCGGCTTCGTCGTGGCCCTGATGATCCTGGTGTTCCACCGCAAAACGCCCGGCGATAGGCATCCGCCAGCACCGAAGACGGAACGCCGTGGACGCGCAAAGCCGTCGAGCCCGCCTGCGGCGGCAGTCCAAGCTTCGACCGGCGAACCCCGGCCCGCTTTGTCGCCCGTGCTGCGATACAGCGCCATGCTGGCCGGTTGGATGGCCACCACGATCGTCGCCTGGGGCCAGTTCGATCGCTGGGATGCCGAACGGGGGATCGATCGAGCTCGCAACTTCTACGGCGTGTTGTCCGTCCGGGAACGGTTTGCGGACGAACCCGAGTATCATGGTCGAGCCCTGTTCCATGGCAACACGGTCCATGGCTACCAGTTGTTGGAAGCCTCGGCCAGCCAAACACCGACCACTTACTACAGCGTCGACAGCGGAGTCGGCTTGACGCTCCGCCATTTCCGCCCGGACGCACCGATTCGAGTCGGTGCCGTGGGACTGGGCACTGGAACGATCGCTGCGTACGGGCGCCCCGGCGATCGATATCGCTTCTACGAAATCGATCCGCTGGTCGTCGACATGGCGTGGCGTTACTTCACTTTCCTGGAAGAATCTCAAGCGGAAATCGAGATCGTTCTGGGCGACGCCCGTCTGTCACTCGACCGCCAACCACCTCAAGACTACGACATCCTGGTGCTGGATGCGTTCAGCGGCGATACGGTCCCGATCCATTTGCTGACTCGCGAAGCGATGGAGATCTACCTGGACCAGATCGCCCCGGATGGCGTGCTCGTGTTGCACATCAGCAGCCGTTACGTCAACCTGATCCCCGTGGTCCTGGAACTGGCGCACCATTTCCAGTTGTCCAGCGCCTTGATACGGCAGGAGCAGACCGACCGGTTTCGGACGAGCCCTTCGGACTGGATGCTGCTGACCAGGAACCAGGAGTTCTTACAACGCGACGCGATCCGCGACGCGTCGATCCACCCGCAGCGATGGCCCGATTTCCCGCTCTGGACCGACCAATACAACAATCTCTTGCAGATCCTGCACCCACCGGTCATCCGGCACGTGGATGATCTGGAATAAGCATCCTCTCGTCCTGCTGCCTCGTGGCCCGATAGATTAGGTGAGCGCGAACGGGGTCGGGAGTCGTTTTCGGGCAACGATTCAGTAGGTCCCGCGCGCCGAGCGGGACCTGGATTTCTGGCCGGGCCGTGTGTGCCCCATTTGTGCCCCGGGGCG
>REEF01001073.1 GCA_007695205.1 Planctomycetaceae bacterium | reverse complement strand
CGTTGCAGTTCGGTGAGCTGCGTGATACCGTGACGAGCCAAGCGGAGCATGGTATCCAGTTGACTCTGGTCGAAAGTGGCCTCTTCTCCATTGCCCTGGATCTCGACAAAACGTCCCCGGCCGGTCATGACGACATTCATGTCGACTTCGGCTACCAGATCCTGTTGGTAATCCAAATCCAGGACCGCTCGGCCGTCGACCAGTCCCACGCTGACGGCCGCCACGCTGTCGCGAAGGGGGAAGCGAGCTGGATCGGGCCATTCGGCTCGCAAGCCGTTCAGTGCGTCGATCAAGGCCAGCAGCCCTCCGTTGACGCTGGCGGTTCGTGTTCCGCCGTCCGCTTGCAGGACATCACAATCGACGGTGATCAACCGCTCGCCCAACGCATTCAGATCCGCCACCGCCCGCAGGCTTCGCCCGATCAGACGCTGGATCTCGGCCGTGCGGCCGTCCAGTTTGCCGGATCGTTCCCTCGGCTTTCGCGGCTGGGTGCTGCCGGGCAGCATGTTATACTCGGCGGTGATCCAACCTTTTCCTTGTCCGGCCATCCACGGCGGGACCTTGTCCTCGACGCTGGCCGTGCACAGCACGACGGTCTGTCCGGCCTGGTACAGCACGCTGCCGGCCGCCTGTCGGGTAAAGCCTCGTTGGACTTGGACGGGCCGCAATTGGTCATCGGTGCGGGTCACGATGCGGCTCCCAGCAACCAGGCCAACAAGCCTTTCTGGGCGTGCATGCGATTGCCCGCCTGCTGTACCACGGCGCTCTGCGGACCATCCAGCACCTGGTCCGTGACCTCCTCGCCTCGCCGCGCGGGCAAGCAGTGCAGAAAACAGGCGTTCGGCGCCGCCTGCTGCATCAGATCTTGATTGACCTGGTAATCGGCAAAGGCCTGAACTCGCTCGTCTCGTTGGGCTTCCTGGCCCATGCTGACCCACACGTCCGTATAGACAGCCGACGCGTCTCGCACCGCTTCGATCGGGTCTCGGGTTTCGAGAAACTCCATCTGCGGATGTTCCTGCTTCACTTGCGCTACGAACTGCGGGTCGAAGTCGTAGCCGGGCGGCGAGGCGATGGCGAACTGGACGCCCAACCGGGCGCAGCCCAGCAGCAGGCTGCTGGCGACGTTGTTAGCGTCACCGATGTACGCCAGTTTTTGGCCCGCCAATTCCCCGTGGATTTCGCGCATCGTGTACAGATCGGCCAAGGCTTGGCAGGGGTGCGCCAGGTCGGTCAGACCGTTGATGACGGGGCAGGTGGCGTGTTCCGCCAGGCTTTCGACGGTACGATGAGCTTTCGCGCGGCACACCAGCACGTCGACGTACTGGCTCAACACCCGCGAGAAATCCGAGAGCGCCTCGCGCGTGCCCCAGCCGACATCTTCGCCCAGAAACAGGCTGCTGCCGCCCAGTTGAGCCATCCCGGTTTCGAAGCTGACTCGGGTGCGCAGCGAAGGCTTTTCGAACAGCAACCCCATCACGCGGCCAGCTAGCAGCGGCTGGCGCTGACCTTGCTTCCATTGCGTTTTCAGTTCCTCAGTGACCTCGAACACGCGCTGGATTTCGGCTGCCGTCAGTTCGAACAACGTCAGTACATGTCGCATGGCAAGTAAACCCTTTAACTGGATGTCATTTCCCCGAGCACCTCGCCCAGGATCTCGCAACCCTGCTCGGCTTGCTCTTCGGTCAGATTCATCGCGGGCAGCAGACGCAGCACGTTGCCCTGCGTGCAATTGATCAGCAGTCGCCGCTGCATGCAGGCCTGGACGGCCGGCGCTCCTTCGATCGTCAATTCGATGCCGATCATCAAGCCCAGCACGCGGACTTCGCGGATCAGATCGCACTGCGATTGCAAGGTTTCCAAACGTTGGCGGAAGACGTCGCTGATGCGAGCCACATGGTCTAACAGGTGCTCGCTTTCGATCATCTCCAACGCCGCGATCCCGGCTCGCGCGGCGATCGGATTGCCACCGAACGTGGCCGCATGCATCCCGGGCCGCAAACTGGGTGCGATATCCCGTCGCGCCAACATCGCCCCGCCGGCGATGCCGCCACACAGGGATTTGGCCAGGGTCATGACATCCGGCACGACGTCGAAATGCTGATGAGCAAACCAGTGCCCCGTACGTCCGCAACCCGTTTGAACCTCGTCGAAAATCAATACCAAATCGTGTTCATCAGCCAACTGGCGCAATCCGGTCAAAAACCCGTCCGGCGGGATGCGGATGCCGCCTTCCCCCTGGATCGGCTCGATCATGATCGCCGCCGTCTCGTTGTCGATCCGCTGGCGCACCGCATCCAGGTCGCCGAACGGGACGTAGACGAACCCGGCCATCAACGGGCCCAGTCCTTCGTGGTATTTGGGTTGAGCGGTCGCGGCGGTCGAGCCCAGGGTGCGGCCGTGGAAACCGCCGGTGAACGTGATGATCTTGTACCGCTCGGGCGGCGTGTGCAGCCGCGCCAGCTTGATGGCCGCTTCGTTGGCTTCGGTTCCCGAGTTGCAGAAGAAGGCTTGAGCGTCAAAGCTGCGCTCGCACAGCATCTGTGCCCAGCGTCCCTGGTGCTCGATGTGCCACGTGTTCGGCACGTGGATCAACGTCGCCACCTGCTGCTGGACCGCTTGGACCACGGGCGCTGGACAGTGCCCCAGCAGGTTGCAGCCCCAACCCGGGAACAGATCCAGGTACCGCTGGTCTTCGCTGTCCCACACGTACGAACCCTCGCCACGCACCAGGTTCACCGGATACCGAACGTAATTCGGAATCACATAGCGTTCAAAGAGCTGGATGGTTTCCGCAGAAGATAAATGGTTCACGCTTGTCACAAACACTCCGTGGATTATTCGAGCACAATCTCCGTACCGACCCCGCTGGTCGTGTAAACCTCTAACAGCAGAGAATGGCGGATGCGACCGTCGACGATATGGATCTTGCGCACGCCCTTGCTGAGTGTTTCGACGCAGGCTTCGACTTTGGGGATCATGCCATCACCGACCAAGCCTTCCTGGACCAGACGACGAGCCTCAGCCGCATTCAGCGAATGGATCAGCGAATCCGGATCGTTCCGATCGAGCAACACGCCGCTCACATCGCTCAAAAACACCAGCTTCTCCGCTCCCAAAGCCTGGGCGACCGCCATGGCCGCCGTATCCGCGTTGACGTTCAGCTTCTCGCCGTCGGCGCCCAGGCACAACGACGGGATGACCGGCACCTGCCCCGAATAGCAAAGGTTGTCGATCACCAGACGATCCACCCGCGTCACCTGGCCTACATGTCCCAGATCCACGGGCTGACCGTGCTCGTCGGTCAAATGAATGCGTTCGCCGAACAACACATTGGTCGTCCGGAAGTTCAGATTCATCGCGCGACCGCCTAGCTGCTCGATCCGCTGAGCCAAATGTTCGTTCAATTCGTAACCGAGCACGCGTTCGACGATCTCCAGCGAGCGATCGTCCGTGTAACGGCGTCCCTGAATAAACCGAGGCTCGATCCCCGCCTGGTCCATCGCGCGGCTGATCGCCTTGCCGCCGCCATGCACGATGACCGGCCGCATCCCTACCGTCTCCATGAACACGATGTCGATCAACACGTGCAGCAGCGCTTCCGGTCGCTCCAGCACACTGCCGCCCAATTTGATCACGGTCACCTTGTCGCGGAATCTCCGGATCCAGCCTAAGGCTTCGATCAACGTATCCGCTTTCGCGATGGCTTCTTGCACGTCGAGGACTCCGCGTTTGGCGAGACAATAGCATCAGGAAAACTCGTCAGTTTGACGAGCGCAATCGAGTCTGTCAACGAGGATGAAGATATCGAATCCTCGGAAATAGGGGTGGGATGCAGCCAGCGGATTACAAAGCACCAAAACGCCGCGAATGGGCCACGACCGCCCCCCCTTCTCGAACCCTCCCGGACCGGAACTGCCAGCGTTCGTAAGGTTGTCGGGGAGGATTTGCCAATCCTAACGCGGCCTCCGGCCGCAACCAAAACTGTTTAACCGCGACC
>REEF01001072.1 GCA_007695205.1 Planctomycetaceae bacterium | reverse complement strand
TGGTATCGCTTCGCGTAACCACCGGCTAATGGCTGCGATCCCTCCAGGATCGGGTGCCGTCTGGAAGGTGAATCGGAATCTCTTCGTTCGATGAGCGGCTCGCCGCCCCGGTTGGTAAAAACGGGGCGGAGCGTTACAATCCCTGGTTTGGTTTTCCAAACGAATCCGCCAAACGACGAGAATGGGCGGTTCGACGTCTCTTTTGTGCCCCTGCGAGAAGGTTTCATGCCCCGTTACAACCCTGCGATCATCGAGCCGAAATGGCAGCGAGTTTGGGAAGACAATCACACGTTCCGAGCACCGGATCTGCCTACGAGTGAAAAGCTGTACGTGCTGGACATGTTCCCTTACCCCAGCGGCGACGGGTTGCATGTGGGGCATCCCGAGGGTTATACGGCAACCGACATCGTCTGCCGCTTCGAGCGGATGCGGGGCAAGAGCGTCCTGCATCCGATGGGATTCGATGCGTTCGGCTTGCCTGCCGAAGAACATGCGATCAAGACGAATACCCCGCCGCGGGCTTCGACCGAAAAGAACATCGCCACGTTTCGTCGGCAACTGAAGATGCTGGGGTTCAGCTACGACTGGGATCGAGAACTGGCCACCACGGATATCGAGTACTTCCGTTGGACTCAGTGGATCTTTCTGGTGATCTTCGACACCTGGTTCGATCCACAGCAGCAAAAGGGCCGCCCGATCGCCGATTTGCCGATCCCTGACGAGGTGACGGCCGCAGGCACGGAGGCCGTGCGACGGTATCAGGACCAGCACCGGCTGGCCTACCAGGCCGACGCGTTGGTCAACTGGTGTCCGGCGTTGGGGACGGTGCTGGCCAACGAGGAGGTCAAGGACGGCAAGAGCGAGCGAGGCGACCATCCGGTCGAACGGCTCCCGTTGCGGCAGTGGATGTTGCGGATCACCGCCTATGCCGATCGACTGCAGCAGGACCTGGACCCATTGGACTGGTCCGAAGGCATTAAGAACATGCAGCGGGAATGGATCGGTCGGAGTACGGGCGCCGAGGTGGATTTCTACATCGGGTCGCAAGACGGTCATCAGGCCTGGCAAGCGGCTCGTGCGGCCAGCGGCTATCCGGGGCAACCGGCTGACGATGTGTTGCGGGTCTACACGACGCGCCCCGACACCCTGTTCGGAGCCACCTACATGGTCATCGCTCCCGAACACCCGTTCGTTCTACGTTTAACCACCGAAGCGCAACGCGATGCGGTACAAGCGTACTGCGTTCGAGCCGCAGCGCGTAGCGATCGAGACCGCCAGGAAGACAAAGAGAAGACGGGCGTCTTTACCGGCTCGTTCGCCATCAATCCTGTCAACGGCCAACCGATCCCGATCTGGATCGCCGATTACGTGCTGATCAGCTACGGGACCGGGGCCATCATGGCCGTACCGGCTCACGATACCCGCGACTTCGAATTCGCGCAAAAGTTCGATATTCCGATCGTTCCCGTCGTCGATCCGGGGCAGGAAGCAACGCTCGACCGTCAAGCGGTTTTGGACGGTCGCGTCTGCTTTGCGGGCGACGGTTTGGCGATCAACTCGGGCCCCTACACCGGGTTGACCACGGCCCAGTTCAAGACGCGGATCACCGACGACTTGGCGTCGGCTGGCGTCGCGCGGGGGGCCGTCAACTACAAGCTGCGCGATTGGCTGTTCAGCCGCCAGCGATTCTGGGGCGAACCGTTCCCGATCCTGCACGAATTGGACGCCGACGGTCAGCCGACGGGGATGCTGCGAGCCGTCGCTCCGGAGGATCTACCCGTCGACCTGCCGCATCTGGACGACTATCGGCCGCACGGGCGTCCCGAACCGCCACTGGCAAAAGCGCCCGACGATTGGCTGTACCCGGTGATCGATGGCGTGCGTTACCGCCGCGAGACCAACACCATGCCGCAGTGGGCCGGGTCGTGCTGGTATTATTTACGGTTCATCGATCCGAAAAATCCCGAGGCGCTGGTCGATCCCGAGAAGGAACGCGTCTGGATGCCCATTGATCTGTATGTGGGGGGCGCCGAGCATGCGGTGCTGCATCTTCTGTACGCCCGGTTCTGGCACAAGGTGCTGTACGACCGAGGCTACGTCAGTACCCGCGAACCCTTTCAGCGGCTGGTCAACCAGGGGATGATCCTGGGGGAAATGGAATACACCGGATACCAGCGGGAAGACGGCACCTGGGCTTCCTTGCCGGATGTGGGCAAGAACGCCGGAGGCACGCTGATCGACCGAACGTCGGGCGCTGCGGTGTGCGAGATCAAGTTGGATGCCGAAGATGTGGAAAAGGTGGGCGAGAGCTTTGTGCTCCGCAACGATCCAACGATCCGGATCGACAGCCGGGCTACCAAGATGTCCAAGAGCCGCGGCAATGTCGTGAACCCCGACGAGATCGTCCAGGACTACGGAGCCGACGCGCTGCGGCTGTACGAGATGTTCATGGGCCCGTTGGAAGCGACCAAGCCGTGGAGCATGGCGGGAGTGAACGGGGTGCGTAACTTCTTGGATCGCGTCTGGCGGATGATCGTCGACGATCGCAGCGAGACGGTCCGATTGAACCCAGCCGTGCAGGACGTCCCGCCGGACGAGGAGCAGAACCGGATGCTGCATCGAACGATCCGCGAAGTCACTCGGGACACGGCCACATTGGAATTCAACACGCCCATCGCTCGGATGATGGAGTTCGTCAATTACTTCAGCAAGCAGACGGTCCGACCGCACAGTGCGATGGAACGCTTTGTCCTGTTGCTCTCACCCTACGCGCCGCATATCGCCGAAGAACTGTGGCAGATCCTGGGCCACGCGTCCACGTTGGCCTACGAGCCCTGGCCCCCGTACGACGAAGCGTTGACCAAAGAGAAGACGATCGAGGTCCCGGTCCAAGTGTTGGGCAAAGTCAGGGCTCGCGTGCTTGTCGCGGCCGACGCGAGCCAGGCCGAGATCGAAGCGGCAGCGCGAGCCGACGAAAAAGTCCAGCAGTGGATCGGCGACAAACGAGTCGTCAAGGTGATCGTCGTACCGGGGCGGTTGATCAATTTTGTCGTGAAGTAGGCGCGTCGCGTCGGTTTTTCGACAAGGGGATTTGCTGACCATCACGGGTCGTGTAGGATGTGCTCAGCAGCCGGCCAGGCATTTTTGGTGGAATTGGCGGAAAGGTGATCTGTCGTGTTTTTCGCGGAACCCGCTTCGACTCCCTATGATCTGAACTTTCGCTTGCTGGGTGTCCGGGTGCGCGTGGTTCCCTGGTTCTGGCTGGTGGCGATGTTGTTGGGTTGGAACCTGACGCGGATCGGCGACCAGCAGGCGATGTATTTGACGATGTGGATCGCCGCCGTCTTCCTGTCGATCTTGGTGCACGAGATGGGTCACGCCTTGGCGATGCGGTACTACGGGATCGACAGCTACATCGTTTTGTATCAGTTCGGTGGTTTGGCGGTTCCCGATCGGTACTCGTCCAGCATGGGATTCGGATCGCGGTCTCGGGGCGAAGATCCGATCAGCCAGATCGTGATCTCGGCCGCCGGTCCCGCGGCGCAACTGAGTTTGGCGTTGGCGATCGTGTTGGTGTTGCGGTTGACCGGGTACGCCATGCGATTCGAAATCCCATATTTGGAATACGCAATCTCGGTTCGCGAAGGCACGCAGATCGATTCGGTAGCACTGGAATTCGTACTGTTCTTCTTGATGTTGATCAGCGTTTTCTGGGCCTTGTTGAATCTTCTGCCCGTTTATCCATTGGACGGCGGTCAGATTGCACGGAACATCTTCAGCCTGTTCCATCCGGTCGCTGGAATCCAGTACTCGTTGATTCTATCGTTGATCACGGCGGCGGGTGTGGCCTTGTATGGTTTTTCTCGCCAGCAGCCGTTTCTGGGCATCATGTTCGCGTTGTTGGCGTACTCCAGTTTCCAAGTGCTTCAAGCCTACTCGTCGCGCGGCGGGTTTGGTCGGTAGTCAAACGGCTCCATTCGCGAACTTGTTCAGCGCTCGAG
>REEF01001069.1 GCA_007695205.1 Planctomycetaceae bacterium | reverse complement strand
GGTAGCCTTGCATGGGTGACGCGGGCGGGGTCGGGAGTCGTTTTCGGCCAACGACTTAGTAGGTCCCGCGCGCCGAGCGGGACCTGCATTTCCGGCGGGCATTTGCGTCCCCATCTGGTCCCGCTCGGCGCGCGGGACCCACCGCCAACCATCAAGCGAATTCCGCGACCTGGTAGGCCCGCGAGCGGAACAGGAAATCGATGATGTTGCCTTCGTGGGGTTGCAGCCAATTCAAGCGAGTCGTAGGAATCGGACCGATGTTCAAGCGGTCGATATGCGTGGCATCGGTGGCGGCGGCGATCAGCGATTCGTCCTTGGTGATGACCGTCGCGACCAACGTCGGCCCGATCTTTCGCAACAGATCGGCTTGCGGACACTGGACCACGGTGGCAAAAGGGAACATGAATTCGCGTTGGGCGATTTCACAATCGGGCGACTGGCAATGTACAATGGTGGGGCGCAGGTAGGCGCAACGCTCGAATTCCACCAATCGAGGTCCAAAGGGTTCGGTCAGGTGCTGGACGCCGCCGTCTTTCAAGTCGGATTCCAGCATCTTCCACACGGCTTGAGCCACGCCTTCGACGGTGAACGCCGCCAGAGCCGCCTCGGGGTCTTCCGGCGGTTTCGGTTCGACCGGCCCCAGTCGCTCGGCCAAGGCCTGGCCGATCTCTCGGGTGTGCCGCGAGGCCCAGATGCCCGAGCAGTTGATGCAGCCACGCCCGCTGTTGGCATGGATGCTTTCCACCATCAAGTCCAGGTATTCTTCCCACTGATCGACGACATCGTCGCCCAACAGGATCTTCGAAAAACCGGGACCGTGTACTTGCACGCCCGGGTTTCCCTGATACTGCTGAATGGTTTGCGCGCTGCCGAAGATCATCGACCGTGGGCAGATGCTTAGCAAGGCGGCGCCGACGTCCTGGCGTCCGGGATAGAGGGAAAACACTTCGGCGGGAATTCCCGCTTCGATGAACGCAGCGATCATGCGGTACGGAGTCCAAGGCTCTTGCGAGCCGGGTTTCAGCACCAGTCCAAACTGCAACGGCACGGCAGGCAGCCACAACGTGTGGACGCCGGGCGAATTGGACGGCAGCACAGCGCCCAGCACGGGCGTTTGAGCCTGGTAGCTGACGATCACGTCGCGATCTTCCACCCCGTAGCCTTTTCGCAGGATCTCCAGCGGCAGTCCGCGAGTCAAGCAATCGAGGATCTGACGCATGTTCTTCAGCACGAAGGAGTTCTTGGCCATGTTCGCTCGGCATAGATGCTCGGGCAAACCGGTGGACGCCGATTGCTGCCGCACGAAATCCTCGGGGCTCTGCACACCGTCACCCAGCGGCAGGCTTCCGTTCTCATAATGCTCGGCCGCTCGGCTGATCTGTTCCAGCAACTGCTCGCAGGGGATCTGACGGAGGGTCTGCCGAGCGCGGTCCGCCTTCCTCATGTCGCGTTGCAATAAACCGCCGTTCGCCCGGCTAACCTTGGCGATCGATTCCCCCGTGCGGAAGTGCAAGATCTCGTCGAATTCCAAAGACTCGTAGGGCTTTCCCCAACGCAACACCGGTACATGTAACACGATCGTTTCCTCCCAGACTCTAATAAACGCCGACGGTCGTTTCGGAAGCCAGAGCTCGGTACGGACGCACACCGCTGATCCCATCCCACGGATAACGTTCGAAGGGCGGCTCGCGCTCGCCTTCGTCACGCTCCAGGAAACCCGGTACGAAGAATTCCTTCGTGAGCGTTGTCAATTTCACTCGTCCCGTCTGGCCGTAGCCGACCACATTGTCCGGTTGGTCGAAGTCGACCACTTCGATCACTGCCCGCGGTTGCGGTGCATAGTAGCTGATCTTGTAGCCGTCGTCGGCCGAGATGGGACGGCTGCAGGCCAGGCCCATCAATGTGTTGCCGTACGTGGGCGTCATGTAAATGCCGCTCTCCTCCGGCGGTCCGCCAAAGTATTCCTCGACACAGAATCGCGTCCACTGCGGAGTGAACTCGGTCCCGCCCGAGAAAACCCCGGTCACACCGATCTCCGGCAAACTGGTCCCTCGATCCTCCAAGGCGGCCGCCAGCGATTCCAGCAGCTTGGGGGTGGCGAACATGCATTTGATGTCATGTCCGGCAGTCAAAACCGTGACCGCCTGGTCGATACAGTGCTTCTTGTACTCTTCCAGATGCTCCATCCAGCCTTTCTTGATCAACTTGACCACCCAACGCGGGTCCAGGTCGATGCAGAAGCAGATACCGCCTCGGTACTGACAAAGATGCTCGACGGCCAATCGCAGTCGTCGAGGCCCGGAGGGCCCCAACATCAGCCAGTTGGAACCTTTGGGAAAGTACTGGTCCGGCAGCGTGTGGCTGAACATTTCGTAATCGATGCGAAAATCGTCGATCACGATCCTCGATTTCGGAATGCCCGTGGTTCCACCTGTTTCGAATACGTAAATCGGGCTGTCTTCGTAGGCCTTCGGCACCCAGCGGCGTACGGGACCGCCTCGTAGCCATTCGTCTTCGAAAGAGGGAAACTTCTGGAGATCATCGAAGCAGCGGATCTCGGTCAGCGGATCGAACTTCAATTCGGATTTCTTCTGCAACCAGAACGGGCAGCCGGTCGATTCGTGAAAATGCCATTGGACGATCTCGACCGTGTGCTGATCCAACCGTTGTTTTGCCTCGTCCTGCTGCGCATCGAAATCCGTACTCATGAGAGAATCTCCAAAAAAGCTGCGTCGTGGCTGATCCCGAGGGAGTTTAGCAATCCGTCAAGAGGATCAAGATACTCGAACCACTGCCGATCGACAAGCGCCAAGCGATGGGAGCCTGATGGCGTTGTCACAGCAGTTCCAGCGGATTCTGACGTGTCTGCAAGGGCATGGGGACGCGAGCATCCACTCGGTGCGATTCGAAAACGGCGGCAATCATGGCGACGGTCATGCGTGCCTCGTAGACATTGCACTCCGGAAATCGGTCTTCTTCGATCGCGGCCAACAGATCGTGGCAGGCCAGCAGATTGCCGCCATGCAAACCTTGGTCCGTCAGCGGTTCGGGTTGGTCGACGCCGGCGGAGGTAATCGGCAGCCAGCGGTGTTCGCTACGTCCGGGGGACCAGCAGCTGTCGTGCAGGATATGCATGGGTGGCAGGTGCCCCGTCAAGACCTCGATGATGCCTTCCGAACCATAGATCTGCAGTCCGAAGCGACCGAGTCGTTCGCCGCCCACGTTGCGATGCGATCCGAAATAGGCCGTGACATTGTCGTCCAATCCGTACATCGCGGCCACGGTATCCCCGGCCAACGGCCCGATGCCTTCGGCTCCCGGTTGAACATGCTGGCTCGTGATCGGTTGGCCATCCTGCAGCACGTGCCCGCAACACCATTTGGGTTGACCGCCCAAGTGATGGATCAAGTTCATGATGTGGCTGCCCAGGACCCACAGGTCCTCCCCGCCGCCGCGGCGATCTTCCTTGCCGCGGCCACGGAATTCCAACACTTTCCCAATGGCTCCTTCTTCCAGCAGGCGGCGGACGACGTGCAATCGCGGACTGTATCGAGTCTGGTGGGCGATGGCCAGTTTGATACGGTGTTTCTCACAGGCGGCGACGATCTGATCCGCTTCCTCCAGCGTACGGCAGAAGGGCTTTTCCATGTAGACATGCATCCCACGCTCGGCGGCTGCGACCACCATGTCACGGTGCTGATCGATCCAGCGAGGTGCGACGGCCACGATGTCCGGTTTGGCTTTGTCCAACATCTTGCGATAATCGGAGTAACCCTGGCTGACCTTCAGCCGCTTCAAGGCGGCGGCCAACCCATCCGCATGCTCGTCGGCAACCGCGACGATCTCGCAATCGGGCATGTCCAACCAGACTCGGTCGATACCATGACCATAGTTCCCGCGTCCGGTATGACCGATGACGCCGATTCGATATTTTTTTTGCATGAGGAAAATCTCCAAGGAGGAAAGCAGCCAGCGAACACGCCAAGGGGTCGGGAGTCGGTTTCGGG
>REEF01000246.1 GCA_007695205.1 Planctomycetaceae bacterium | reverse complement strand
GGGGCCGCTTACCGAAAAGCCCTTCGACCCGCTTCAATGGTGGAGGTTGGTGCGGCGGACGTTGGCCGTCAAAGCACGAGACACGACGAACACGGCGATCCTGATCGCCCAGGCACCGATCATCGGCCTGCTGATTGCGGGGATGTTTGGGGTACGTGCTGCGGAGGAGGCGACGCCCGAAAACTGGATGGCGGTGGCCAATGCGGTGGCCAATGCGGTGGCCACGACGATCTTCCTGACGGCGCTGGCCGCATTGTGGTTCGGCGTGCTGTTCAAAATGGTCAGGACGAATTGCAGTTCCCCTGCTGCGAGAGACCCGAGATGTCCTGGCCGATCAGCTCATGGTCTGATGTCCTTGGTCCTGCGTCTCCCGGTGAGTTCCCGTTCCAAGTGGACCTGGCATGTGGTGGATCGTCAACGGTCGTTGACTTCAGATGAATCTGCCTGGCTTGGCTCTTGGCCGGACATGAGTTTTGCCCGGTCTTGGCGTTCCTGCCGCCTGGAACGGGTCCCATAGACGAACACGCTTACCAGAGAAACGATGCATCCGGTTGCGATCGTGGCACCTGCCGTCGGCTGTCCCAAGGCCGCCACGATACAGCCGCCAATCCCAAAGACCAACGCAATCGTGAATCCAGCCCCCATCCCCAAGTACGACCGGCGGATATCTGAGTCGACCACGGACCTTTCGAGCGACATGCGATGCTCGGATTGCCTCTCCGCCCATCCGATAATGCGTTCAGCAGAACCAGGAACGATCGCGTCGTATTCCGCCAAGACAGACGGCAAGGGCAGGGGCCCCGAGGAGGCAATTGTCTTGACGATCTGGCGTCTGAAGAACGCCTGTGCAGACTGATCGGCTGCCGGCTCCGATCCCTCTTGGTCGGCGTCACGCCGAGGGGAAATCTCGTCCGGGCGTGGGGTGGGTTCTTCGTCCATGTTTCGAATCCGACGCGTTGCAGGGAAAATTCAATGCTAGCTTCCGACGGCGGCCCGATTCTCCCGCTTCCACTCTCTGACGGCTTGTCGAAGATCACTCCCGACGGCTCGCCAGTCCGCGGAAAGGGCGTACGCATCTGCCTCTTGCCCCGACGGACAGTCGTTGTACTGATCGAGGGTGTTTCCCAGGTCAACAACGCGAGATACGCCTTCGACGAATGATGGAGAAGCAAAGAGAATTGTGGAGTAGTCGCTCATCGTTCGCACCTGTCCGCTGGAATCTGCCACACCATGAAGCTTACCGATTCAACCAAAGAAACGCTAGGTGGATGATCGGTTCGTCATACGACCCAATGAAGTCTACACCGAGCAGGGCAGTATTTCCAGAAGTTGTCCGTTCAAGAAAGCGTAGCGATCCAGTTTTACCGTCACTCAAGAGTGGCACGCACCACCTGATATAGCCTGCCTTCTCGCCCAAACCATGGCCAAAATGCTCGCCCGTATTGCCTTGGGGGGCAGGTCCTGCCAAGCATCGATCAGCGTTTCCAGGTCGGGGGCGATGTGCGAGTTTATCGTGTCAACGGGTACCGAATCTGCCACCATGCCACCGCGAATCCCTGTTTTTCCTTGTGTTTTCGGCGGTAGGGCGTCGGCATCGAATGTCGTGTAACAGGGTGTGAGAATACCGGGATATAGTAAGAACGGGGGCAGTAGCCTAGCTAGGTGTTGTTGTTTTTTGACTGTCGCCCCGCCGGCCACAAGTGCCAAAACATGGTGGAGTTTGGCCACCCGTTCCGCAGCACCGTTATCTGGGTATGCACCTCGAAAACGCTCACGGATCGAGTCGATAACCACCATTTCGCCAGGTGACACGATCACGCTGGGGCAATCTGTGCCGATGCCTTGGCCGGAGAGCGGGCGACACAACCAGCCGCAGGTGCTGCGTGTCGGTCGCGCCGCCGACAATGACGTGGTGCTGGACTACCCGATGGTCTCGGCGCATCATGCCAGGATTGTCGTCGATCAAGATGCGGCACGGATCGAGGATTTGGGATCTACCAACGGGACGGCGGTCGGATCGCTGGACCACAAGATCGAGCGCGCGCAGCTCAGCCCCGGCCAAGCGGTCTACTTCGGCACGCTGCGGGTCGAGGCTGGGCGGCTGTTGGGCGGCCGGTTGTCCCTGGGCAATCACACTCACATGCTGATGTCGCTCACGCAGCAGGTCACGATCCTGGGGCGCGAGCCCGGCTGTGACGAAGTTCTGGAAGATCCCCGTGTTTCGCGCCGCCACGCTCGGCTTACACAGTCGCCGGAAGGTCTGACGATCGAAGATCTGGATTCCGCCAACGGGACGTTCGTCAATGGCGCACGGATCCACGCGCCCAGGCCGCTAGAGGCTGGCGACCGCGTTACCATCGGCCGCTTCAGTTTCCGGGTCGGCGTACAGGGGCGGCTGGAACGCCAGGACCGCCGCGGGAATGTTTCCGTCCAGGCCCAGGCGGTGGCGGTATCCGTCGACACTCGGTGTCTGCTGGAAGACGTCTCCTTGACCGTCTATCCGGGCGAATTGGTCGGGCTGATGGGTCCCAGCGGGGCTGGTAAGACGACTTTGCTCAATGCGCTGAACGGCTATGCCCAGCCCACGTCCGGTAGCGTGTTCTTCAACGGACAAGATCTGTACGCCAATTACGACCAGTTCCGCGGACTGATCGGCTACGTCCCGCAGGACGATATCATCCACGAGCAGTTGACGGTCGCTCAGGCCCTGTATTTCTCCGCGCGCTTGCGGCTGCCCGCGGACAGGCACCGATCATCGCTTTTCTGATCGTGGGCGTTTTTGGGGCACGTGCTGCGGAAGAGGCGACGCCCGAAAACTGGGCGGTAACAGCCAATGCGGTGGCTACGACGATCTTTTTGACGGCGCTGGCCGCATTGTGGTTCGGCTGCTCGAATGCCGCGCGGGAGATCGTCGGCGAGTGGCCGATCTACCGTCGCGAGCGGATGGTGGCTCTGACGATCCCGTGCTTCATGGCGGCCAAGCTCAGCGTGTTGGGCGGTTTGTGCTTACTGCAGTGCCTGATCCTGCTGGGGATCGTCGCCATCGGAGCGGGTCTGCAAAGATCCCTGCCGGCGATGTTTGCTTTGTTGGCCCTGGTATCGCTGGTCGGGGTATCGATCGGCCTGCTGGTGTCCGCAGTGGCGAAGACGTCCGAAGTGGCCATCGCCATCCTGCCGCTGGTTCTGCTGCCGATGGTCATCCTGGCTGGCGTTCTGCATCCGCTGCACGAAATGAACCGTGGCGTTTCGATGCTGGCTCAGATGATGCCTTCGCGCTGGGCCTTCGAGGGCATGTTGGTCATGGAGAGCCGGAGACGCCCCGTCTTGTCGTTGGCCGATCTACCGGGTCATGGAGATGTTCCCGCCGGGTCTGACCGCCAGGAAGACATGGCCGAACATTTCTTCCCGGCCGAGACGAATCGCATGGGCGTGGTCGCCAGTTGCCTGGCACTGATGCTGACGTTCGCACTCGTGGTTGGCGGCGTGTACGCGTGCCTGCGTTTTCGGGACGTACGTTGGCGCGACCGCAAGCTACCCGCCGATCGCCTCCAACGCGCGTAGCCGCTCGGCCGGCGGTGGGTGCGTTTGCAGATGGTTCTTGATCTCCCACAGCAACTTGCCCGGCAGATCATCGTCTTCCGGCATCTCAGGGTCGGATGCGTGCTCTTCAAAGTTGCGTGAGAACCGCACCAGCGGTCCCGGCCACCTCAGTCGCCCTCGCCGCGTAGGTGACTCGTTTCGTGACGTGGGCCAGATCCACATGGGCGATTTCGTGAGCCAGAACGAATTGCAGCTCGCGATCGGTCCGTACCCAGTCCAGCAACCCTTGGCTGACATACACGTAACCACCCGCGTGAGCGAAGGCGTTGACCTCGGCCATGTCCAGCACCAGGAAGTGGTAGTCGATGGCGAGCCGTTTTCGCTGTTCGAGGATCGGTTGGGCCAACTGCTTCATTCGAGCCACCTCGGAAGGTGCTTCCAGCACGGGGACGACCTGGCGGACCAACTCGTGCAACTCGCGGCCCACCTGCTGCTCTTCTTCCTCCGAGAGAGCCAGGACATCCTGGCCGATCACATCGGCCGATCTTGCTAAATCGCGTCCGAGTCCGAAGAGGTCACCGATCATGTCGCCGACATTCGGCGGAGACGCCGGCGGGGCAGACGTCTCATCGCTGTCTATCTTCGGCCGCGCAACCTCCTGTGCTGTAGGGAACAGATCCCCTAGCAACTCACTGGCAGCGTCTCCGGGAGACTTGGAGCCCTCGGGACTCGCATCGTGTCGGGGAGCGGGAGTGACGTGTTCATTTCTTCTTGTCAAGGCCAACTGAACACCCCACTCCCGACCCCTTCCCGTAGCGTGGGCAGGACACCTTACGGAAGCGTGACCGATTCACGACCGCGAGACGATCCGAGGGCGCCCCACACGCCCGATCAGGGAGCGAAGGGGTCGCGAGCCAAGGCGGCTTGGTAATCGGCTTGGGCGGCAAAGTAGTACGTTTGCGCTTCGATCCAGGCGATCCCCGCGTCGGCGACCGCTTGTTCGTAGATGTTCAACACGATCAGATCGATGTCCCCGGCGTCGAAGGCGAAGCGTCCCAGCTCTAACGCTTCGCGGCTCAGTTGCAGGTTCCTGGCCGCCTGTTCGATCTGGCCTACCGCGGCTTCCAAGGCCGAGAGCGCATCCTGGACGTCGGCGACGACTCGGTCCGCCATGAATTCGCGAGTCGCGTTCACCTGCATCAGCTTACCACGGGTGGCAAGGATCTTGCCTCGGGCTTCCCGCCATTGCAGGGGCATTTCGCCGTAGACGCCCGCTTCCAGCTCGAAAAAACTCTTCGTGCGTCTTACGTTGACCGGCCGACCGACATCCTGCGACACCCCCACCACCGCGTCCAGCTTGGGCAGCAGCGAATTCTCTGCCTGAGCCAACTCGATGCGGATCTGCTGCAAGAGCAGGTCCAATTCGACCAGTTCGGGCCGAGTCGTCAAGGCGGTCTGGATGTCCTGCTGCATCTGTTGACTGTCGGGAGGGTCGGGCGTCGGGAAACTTTCCGGCAGCAGTTCGCCGGTCGGCAATTGCGGCCGGCCGTCCGGCGTGCGAAGGAACAGCGACAGCTTGATGGCCGCCATCTCTAACTTGCGTTGAGATTCGATCACCTTGGTTTCCCGCAAAGCGATCAAACGCTCGTTGTCAATCCGAGCGATTCGTTCCAGATCGCCGGCCAACACCCGCTGCTCGATCTGCTCGACCCGATCCTCGGCCAACCGCAGCAGTTCGCGGTTGGCTTCCAGAACTTGCCCGGCGCCGACCCAAGCCCAGTAAGTTTGCGAGGCATCGCGAACAAAGGTCAGCCACTCGGCTTGGATCGCCGGTTCGACCGCTTGTCGAGCAAGCGATGCTTGCATCACCCCGCTGCGCCGTTGGTCGATCACCCGATCTTTCAGCAAAGGCATGCCGACCCCCAGCGAAAACTCGCCGCCCAGATCCGTTTGATCGTCGTACCAAGCCGGATGAAACGCGCCGCGACCGATCTTGTAACCTGCGTACACGTTGCCACCCGCGTACAACGGTTGATCCAGTTTCGCCGAGGTGCGATAGCGTTTGTAAAAGCCCATCGGATTGGTCACACTGTAGGCCTTCAAACCCGTATCAAACTCTCCCCACGCTGCGATTTCTCTGCCCGCAGCAACATCTCGTTTACGCAGGGCGACCTCGAACAACGGATAGGAATCGTAGACCGAAAGAATGACATCGGACAGCAGTAGATATTCGACCTCGGGAGAGTCAGCGAAATCGTCGGCCTCGAGCGATTCAGCGAAACGGACCTCTTGCGTCGGTACCCCAGATGGTTCGTAAAGCGTTTGTTCAACCAGTTCAGGCACCGCCGGGGTGGGGCGGTCGGGCGGGTCGAGTGCGGCGACGGCGGCATCGCTGAATGGCTGCAGTTCCGGATGGGCAGTACGTTCAAGATGCTGGCATCCGGACAGCAGCGCCATACAAACCCACAGGGCCGGGGCCTGCGGGGCGGCGATCCATCCTGAATGCGTCCTTGCCTTCCTTGGCATTTTCCCTGCCCCCCTTTCGCCACCACTAGGGTAGCTTGGGTGGTTTCGCGGTTTTCATGCTTTCCGCTTGTGAAGCATCTTTGGCGACGACGGGCGGGAAACCATTAAGCTGCCGCCAGAGTTCATACCACAGCGGCACTCGAGACAGCATGACCCATCCATTGGCTCGGACTCCCTGCCTCAAGAACCGCTCGGAAGGCCAAGGCTCGTCGTCCGGATCGGGCCGGACTTGCAGCCGGAAACTTCCGGTGCCGTCATCGGTCGCATCGACCGCGACCACTTGGCCGCCGAAGGTACCCACCGCCACCGAGGGCCAGCCGGCGAACTGCACCGCAGGCCAACCCTCGAACTGCAGACGTACATGGTCACCAGGACTGACCAAGGGGGTATCGTTCCCCGAAATCCACAATTCGACGGCGTGATCGCTGACGTCCGGCACGATGGTAAACAAGGCATCGCCTTCCTTGACCGTCTGTCCCCGCTCGTAGACGGGCAGACGGAAAATCGTCCCATCACGCGGCGCCTCGATGATCAGACGGTCCAATTCACCGAGTTTGATTTCCACTTCCCGTTTTTCCTTCTCCGTCGTAGCCGCTTGTCCGGTCGCGTCTTCCCGCATGGCTCGCGAGTAATCGACCTTGGTCTGTGCCTCGTGCCGTTTCTGGTCCAGTTCATGCTTCTTCGCTTCGACTTCGTTCTCGGCGGCCGTCACCTCGCGGCGAGCGGCTTCCAGTTCGGCTTTGGCCACGTCCCACTGTGTCTGGAAAACCTCGACCTCTCGGTCCGATTTGATCCCTCTTTCCAACAAGCCCTGTTGTCTCTCGAAGTTGACCCGCGTCTGCCACTCCTTGGCTTCGTAGCCCGGGATCACCCCTAACCTCGCCTGAAGTTTCGCCTCGGCAGCCTTGACCATCTCGTGAGCCGCTGCGACCGCTGAATCGCGAGCAGCCTCAAAGTCCTTAATGTTCTGCTGGTAGACCTCGACCTTCGCCTCGGCCGTCGCCCGTTTGACACTCAAGTGCATCAGTTGTGCGTTCAACTGATCCACCAGATTGGCAGCCGTCGGTTGAATCTCCAGGATGAAATCTCCTTGTTCGACCCAGCCGCCTTCGACCAACCCGTCTGCTAACCGGGCAACGACCCCCCTCGTGGGTGACATGACCGTTTGCTGCCGCTCCTGCGGCACATAAGCCACGACGTTCCCGGTGCCCCGTGCGGACTGCTGCCAAGGCAAAATGGCGATGGCGAAAATGCTGACCGCCAGCAAAATCATCAAAGCCCGCGCCACCCGCCGAGCTATCAACGACGACTGAACCAAATTCAAAGCCGGCAACTTGGCAGCTCCGACTGGAGGAACGTTCAACATGGAAAAGTCCTCACTCTCCAATTATCGTGCGCAATCACTACCATCATGAAACTTTTTCCAATCGGAACCTCAATGCGCATGGTGCTCGCCAGCATGCGAAGGCTTGGTCAGTTCCAGCACGCGGTCACAACTTTCGATAATCGCCTGCCTGCCGGTAACGATCAGAGCCGACCAGGGGTGCTTCGATCCCACCAAATTAGGTAACAGCTTGGATAGCATCGAATCCGACAGCGCGTCCAGGGTGCCGTCGATCAGCAGCAGTCGGGGACGGCCGACGATCGACCGCGCCACCATCAGCCGCAACGCTTGCGAGGCGGACAGCGGCGCTCCATTGGTCTGAAGCATCGCGTTCAAACCGCTCGGCAATTCCAAGATCTCGTCAGTCAATCCTACCGCACTCAACGCCTCTCGAACATTGTGAGCGGTAATGTGCGGCCTATTGAGCCGCACGTTTTCGTCGATCGTGCCATGAAAAATCTCGATGGATCGAGTCACCGCCAGATGTTCGCGCAGCGAGTCCGGACGCAATTCCCTGAGATCGATGCCGTCCAATTCCACGTGGCCCGACAGGGGATCGCGCACCCCGCACAGCAGATCGATCAGCGTGCTCTTGCCGGAACCGGGTGGACCGACTAGCGCCACGCATTCATGGGGCTTTAATCCCAGTGTCACGTGGTGCAAGGTGTGATGGCCGTGATGGCTGTGCATCCCGTGCTGGTACGAGACCTGACGCACCGCAATTTCGGCGGCCTCGCCGCTCCGCAAGTGGAACAATTTGTCATGCCGCTCGATGGGCAAATCGAACAGATGGCCCAGTTTGTCCATCGATGCCATCAGATCATAAAAGCTCTCCAAATGCTTCTGCATTTTGGTAAACGAGCCCACGATCACCGTCACGATCAATTCGGACGCGACCAATTGCCCCAACGTTAGCTCGCCCTGGATCACTAACCATCCGCCCAGCCCTAACAAGGATGTAAAGGCCAGTACTTGCAGCCCCAAAGCGAACACCAACTGGCGAACGACGATCCAAAAGTGCCGCTTACGGGCCTCCAGATAATCGATGGCCAGATGATCGGCGCGGTCCAAAGCGAACTGTTGCCCCCCGTGCAGCTTGAATGCCGTCGGGTGACGAACCAATTCCTGCATCCACTCGCCAACCGCGAATTTGGCCCGCGATTCCCGCACGGCCGTCTTGATGGCACCACGGGCCAGCACAAACGTGATCACCGCGATCATCGTCAGCAACACCAAATCAAATCCCAGAAGGAAGGGATGATAAAAGGCCAAAACGGCCATGCCGATGAACGTCCGTAGCACGATCGAGATGGCATCCAACAACAACCCACTGGTGATCTTTTGAACCGGGGCAATCTCGAAAAAGCGGTTGACCAACTCGGGACCGTGAGCCTCGTCCAAAGCCGCTCCGCGGACTCGAGGCAACCGGTAAGCCAGGTCGTTCACCAATCGCAAGAATAACCGCCGCTGCAAAATCTCGACCACAAACGTGGACAATGCCTGCAAGCCAGCCGCAAACGTCAGAAAAATAAACAGAATCAGGGCCAAAACGATGACCGGCTGCAGATAACGACCAAAAGCCACCGTGTTGACGAGAGTCTCAACCGCAATAGGGCTAGCCAGCATCAGGATGCCGTCCATCATGGCAAAGGCCAAGATCACGGACAGATCCCGCCGTTCCGGTATCAACAGTGCCCAGTAACGCCGAACGGGCGAAACCTCCGGATGGCCCCCTCCATGCCCATTTCCGTGGCCATCACCATGGCCATCACCATGCCCATCACCATGGCCGTCTTCCAACCCAGAGGCCGCGGAGGATTCGAATGGCAACGCCTTCTGTCCCAACACCCAAGAGCGCGAATCCTCGCTTCTGCCCATGTGCAAGATCTGCCCGACGCGGCGAGTCGACACCCACTCGTCGGCCATTCCAGATCCCAAAACATGGAGCCGCACACGATTTCCACGGACTTGGCTCAGCAGGATCCATTGCAGCGAACCGTCGTCTTGTTCGATGGCGGTCGCAACAGGAATGCCCTGTCGGACACAGGACAAGGCGTCCATCAACGAGCATTCAGCACTCTGGATACGCAGTTCCAAGCTCTCGCCGGCCTCGATGAACCGTCGAATCCAGGCATTTAGATCGTCGCCGGGGATCGCTCGCTCGGCCTCGCCCAACTCGCGAGTCGCGACGATCCGGTCGAAGCGCAACGAGTTGGCAGCCGAGAATTCCTCTAAAATCCGCAGCGCGTCTTCGATTTGCTGTTGGCGTAGGGGGCCGGAAAGTTCCCGATCTTGCATCGTAGTCGTTCAGGGGTGTCTGCAATCAGTCTCGTGGCATCCAAGAGGGCAGTTATCGCTTGAAGTAGGTCCGACGCTTCCGTGGCTGACTTCATTCATCCAAGTGTAGGCTAGGCTGTCGAAAAATGTAGGAATAAAAGGGATTCCATGGAATTACCTATCGCAACATCCTCCTATTTTGTTGAATTTTTCTCTGAAACATGCAAATCACGCTAGGCTTCGTCTGAAAAGGGGTCTGACCCTCTCCGGGCACACCGTATTTCCCGAGTTTTCAGCGTGCCCTCCAAAGGGTCAGACCCCTTTTCAGACAAAGCTGTAGGCCAGCAGGAGGCGGAGGACGTATTTCCTAGCAATCGCTGTACTTGCGGCTCCGTCAACTTTTTGCAAAAGTGTCGCGGGAAAAAATCCTTTCCGGAAAAATAAAACCTATAGACCTAAGCTCACACAACCGAAGGGGGGGCGAATGAAACTGGAAGACGAAGTCCTGAAGCTGTTCGATCAATGGAACGCGGCGTTGCAGACAGGGGATCCTGACGAAGTGGTCAAGCTGTACGCGGACAACGCTCATCTGGAACCCACGGTGTCCAACCTGGTCCGACATAACCCCACGGAGATCCGCGACTATTTCGTCCACTTTTTGGCGAAAGGGCCAGTGGGGAAGATCGATGAAGCGAACGTTCGGATCTACGGCGGCATCGCGATCAACTCGGGTGTCTACACCTTCGAGTTCAAGTCGGGGCCCGTTCCGAAGGTTCAGGCTCGCTTCACTTTCGTTTATCAGTGGCTCGATGGTCGGTGGTTGATCGTCGAACACCACTCGTCGGCGATGCCGGAGCCAAGCGGATAACCTACGCGGGGTCCAGCGTCCAGGGCGATCGCATTTCCCGGACCAGCATTCGGTTCACGTCCGGGTCGTCGCTACGTTGGGCGACGGGGTCCCAGGTGAATTTTCGTTTGAGAAGCTGAGCCATATTGCCCAGCAGGCAGAGGCTGCCGGAGCGGTGGCCCGTTTCGACCGGTTCGATCGGGTCCTGGCGGCTTTTGACCGCGTCCAGGAAATTGCGAACGTGGTCGGCGTCGACGTGGTCGCGAACATGCTTGGTGTGCGCTGGATTACTGACCGGCAGACGGATCTCGTCCGGCCCGATCACCGAATCCTTCAGGTTTTCCGGATAGGTGGCCAGTCGGCCGCCCAGCGTGATTTCCAAGCGGCCTTCGGTGCCTTCGAATTTGGCTCCCGAAGGTGTTCGCGTTTCGCACAGCAGTTCGATGCCGTTGGCGTACCGAGCGCGGAAGGCCGTTCGCGAGGCCGCATCGAACAGGCTGCCCGGCGGCAGGAACTGGCTGCCATTGTCCTCGAATTCGACCGGCGACGTGTGTTCGGTGCCCAAGGCCCATTGGATCATGTCGTTGGTATGAGCGCCGAAGTTCACCGTCTGACCGTTGGAATAGTCCAGGATATACCGCCATCGGAAGAAACATCGTTCGCGGTGGAACGGTGCCAAGGGTGCCGGACCCAGCCAAAAATCGTAGTCGAAACCATCCGGCACCGGTTGCGGCTGCCAACCGGGACCGGGGCACTCGAAGCTGTTCGGATCAACCCACGAACGGACTAACCGGATCTCACCCAACCGTCCGTTACGCACCAGTTCGCAAGCGTGACGCACCGTCGGACTGGATCGGAATTGAGCGCCGGTCTGGAAGATGCGATCGTACTTGCGGACCGCTTGGACCATCTGCTGGCCCTCGGAGATCGTCAACGAAAGTGGTTTCTCGCAGTAGACATCCTTCCCGGCGCGCATCGCGGCGATCGCGATCAAGGCATGCCAGTGGTCGGGGACGACGATCGCCACCGCGTCGATGTCCGGCCGGTCGATCAGTTGCCGATAATCGTTGTACGCGGCACAGCCTCGGTAGCGTCCGCCCGGTGCCTGCTGTGCATAATGCTGATGCACCCATTCTTGAGCCGTTTCGCGGCCCAGGATCTGTTCGGGGTGATAGTACCCGTCGCCACGTCGATTCACATCGCAAACCGCCAGCATTTGCATGTCGTCGTGGACCAGAAACGACGGGACGATCCGCTGGCTCTGATGACCACAGCCGATCAGGCCCACATGGATGCGGTTGCTGGGCGCCGTGGCGCCGAAAACGGAATTCGGCAGAACCTGAGGCAGTGTCAGGGTCGAAGCCGCACCGGCCAAGGCCTGTAGAAATCGGCGTCGGCCATAACGCGGATCGTGGCAGGATCGCTCGGGCTTGGTGGCATGGTCAGATAGCATCGGTCGTCTCCTTTGGGTCATCTTGGGTTGCGGGAGGATCATTCGGAATCTCACTCGGCCGCTGGTCGACCGTCAACCAGCACCGTTGCTGGACTGATTGTTGAAGGGATCGCATGATCCGGGTGATGCGGCAAGCATCTTCCAGATCGTCGCGTTGCAAAATCAAGCTGGTAACGGCTCGATGGAATTGTCGCAGCATCTGCTCGCCCACCGGCCGCTCATGCTCCAGGGACTCCAGGTGAGGGCCGGCCTGATCGAACCACACGACGGTCGCGGGCAGATCGACGAAGGCCACGCCGTGTTCGCAGCACACCTGCAGATGGGCCGGCGGTCGAAACGAGATGGCTTCGGGCCAATCAGGCAGCAGGTAACTGCCAAAACTGACCTGGGCGATCGGCCCCGAGCCGGATGCTCCCTCGGGCGAAAAGTCCAGGCTGACCAGCCGGTAATCGGCCACCGGGCTGTCGCCGGTCGGTGGGGGATCTTGCCGCTGGCCGCTAGCCGCTGGGGAAGTCCGAGCGGCCGCCGAAGGATGCTCGATCCCCAGCACGCTGTGCGGCGCAGCGCCGACCACGTAACAGCACCAATCCACCAGATTGGCCAACCGGTGCGAATCGTTGGCCGACAGCGAGGTTTGCCTTCGTTTCGAACGGGACTTGCCACCCTTGGCGCGATGGTGACAGAACAGCAAACGCGGTTGGCCCAGCCGGGTGGCGATCAGTTCTTTCAAGCGGACGGTGGCCGGAGCGTGACGACGCGGAAACTCGGCCATGTAGGCGATGCCCGATTCCCGGACCCGTTGCCTGAGCACCGCAGCTTGATCCATGTCCAGATCGAAAGCCCCCGCGCCGTAAACGGCCTTGCCAGCACGGCAAGCGGCCAGGATCGGCTGGATTCCCAGCCAGTCGGTGGCCAGTACCAGCACCGCATCGATATCCGTACGATGAGCCAGGTGCTGGAAGCCGTGACTGACATCGGCGCGGAAACGTCGAGCGGCCTTGTCGGCCAGCAGGGTCACGGGCGAATACACGCTGCGGACGTCGAATCGATCGCGCAACGTAAGCAACGCCGGTCGATAGCGACGTTCCCACGTGTCCCCCAGCCCGATGATGCCCACCCGAAGTCTCACGAGAATCGTCTCCTCAATGCGAACCTGGCCAACGGCCGCTCGCAAAAAAAATGGGAAAAGCGTCTTCTGCGACGATCAGAAGCCCCTTTACCAAAAGGACGGGCACTGCTGCCCGAGTCACCATTCTGAACGATTCGGCCGCGAAACTCAAGTTCGTGGACTCCGGACAGCGTGGCGGCACAGGATGATGTCGAGTATAATTCGCGACCGGGATTCCCACCCGGGATGGGCGGAGACAACTTGCCGAGGCCATAGAGTCTTCCCCTGTAGGATGCGTGCACGGTGCGCGCATTTTTGTAGGTTGGGACTCCGTCCCGACCGGTCGGGTCGGGTCGGGTCCCGACCGGGTCGGGTCGGGTCGGGTCGGAGACCCAACCTACGTTGGTTGCGGCCGGAGGCCGCGTTAGGAAGTAGCATGATGAACATAGAATCGCCTGGATCTAGTACGGAGGACGTGGCCTATCTGAACGGCCAGTTCGTCCCTGCGCATCAGGCGATGGTGCCGGTCTACGATACGGGTTTCGTGCTAGGCGTGACGGTCGCGGAACAAGTGCGAACTTTTCGCGGGCAGCTCTTCCGGCTGGAAACGCACCTGCAGCGGTTGAGCCATTCGCTGCAAGTCGTCCAGGTGACGCCGGCGTGGGATATGGCAGAACTGGCCCAGGCGGCTCGGGAATTGGTTTCGCGAAACCACGCTCGGATGCACCCGGACGACGATCTGGGCTTGTCCATTTTCGTGACTCCCGGCCCCTACGCGACCATGACCCAAGCGGTGCCCAGCGATGCACCGCCTGGACCGATGGTCTGCATGCACACCTACCCGCTGTCGTTTGGGTTGTGGGTAGACGCGTACCGGCGCGGACAGTCGTTGGTGGTCAGCCCGATCCGCCAGGTTCCGACTGAGTGCTGGCCCGCCGAACTGAAATGCCGCAGTCGGATGCACTATTATCTGGCCGATCTGCACGCGCGGCGCGTGCAACCGTCGGCGCGAGCTCTGCTGCTGGATTTGGACAACCATGTGTTGGAAGCATCGACGGCCAACCTGATCATCTTCCGGCGTGACGAAGGAATCGTGTCGCCGCCACAAGAGAAGATTTTGCCGGGCGTCAGTGTCGGCGTCATCGAGGAATTGGCCAGCGAATTGGGAATCGGCTTCCACCATCGTGATCTCACCATCACAGACGTGCAACAAGCCGACGAAGTCATGCTGTGTAGCACAAGCCCCTGCGTGTGGCCCGTGACAGAACTGGATGGTCGACCCATCGGTGACCGAAAGCGAGGGGAATGCTGCGGGCGGCTTCTCGACGCATGGAGCCAGCGAGTCGGGCTGGACATCACCGAGCAAGCCACCCGATTCGCACGCCGCTGAGATTCGTTGCAAGATGGGGCTTCTTCAAGGTATACTTCCAGTAGAGAAGGATGAATCGCAGACAAGGTACGAGCGGAGTCGATTTTTCCGAGTCGAGATGGTGTCATGGCTTCAGGTAGGTTGTGGTTGGTCGTTATTTGGTGCTTGCTGAGCGCTACCAGCGTGGGTGGACAGAATGCCCAAGCGGCCGTCTTCTTGCTTGCCAACGGTGGCCAGATCGAAGGGGAACTGCTGAACCCCGATCAGCAACCCCGCAGAGATTATCGCATCAAGCTCGATGGCGGTGCTCGTCTGATGCTGCACGCGGATCAGGTCCAGCAGGTGTTGACGCTTTCCGAAGAGCTTCGTTGGTACCAGCAGACGGCTCCGGAAGTCCCGGATACCGTCGAAGCTCACTGGGAAATGGCCGAGCAGTGCCGCTTGAAGAATCTCCGAACGCAACGGGAACATCATCTAAACCAGGTCCTGCAACGGGACCCGGATCATCGCGAAGCGCGGGTCGCGTTGGGGTTCAGCCGAGTCAAGGATCAGTGGATCAAGACCGATCAATGGATGCAAGACCAAGGCTATATCCGCTATCGAGGGGCTTGGCGCACGCCCCAGGACGTGGCGCTGGAAAAAGCGAGGGATCAGGCTGATCTGGCCGAGAAGCAGTGGTTGCGCAAGATGCAGAACTGGCGCACCTGGATCCTCAAGGCGCGCGGCCAGGAGAAACAGGCGTGGGCGGCGATCCGAGCCATCGACGATCCTGCCGCGACGGCCGGATTGATCGAGATCATCGAGAACGAGAAAGACCCGGCAGAACTCCGGCGTCTGTGCATCCAGGTACTGGGAAAGCTCCAGACGCCTCGATCGATCGAAGTCTTCGTGCAACGAGCCATGCAAGATCCGGATGCCAACATCCGTGACGCCTGCCTGGACGAACTGAAACGGTTTGGGACCCAACCGGCGGTATGGCGTTTTCAGACACTGCTGGAATCGCCAGACAACAAGGTCGTCAATCGCGCGGCGATCTGCTTGGGCGTTCTCGGGAATCGGGAGTCCACACGACCGTTGATCGATGCGCTGATCACCGAACATCGATACCTGCTCCAACCCGGCGGCAATCCTGGTCAGTTAAGTCTGGGATTTGGAAATGCCCCCGGGGCGGGTGGCGGCAGCTTCGGCGCCGGTGGGCGGCCGAAGATCATCCAGCGTGAGCATCGTAACGAGGGCGTGTTGAACGCGCTCACCTCGCTCTGGCCGGGCGTCAATTTCCGCTTCGATCAACAAGCTTGGCGAACTTGGTTGGCCGAAAAAGGGGCCCCCGGCACACCCAACCTTCGTCGCGACGATTAGCGCGCGAAAAGGGGACGGGGGTCTTTTCTGCACAGCCGTCGTCGTACAGACGTTCCGGCGATATGCGTGCCAGTCGCGAAGCGACGACATGCAATAGTCTCACGGACGCGAGTCCGTGGGACACACGACGCGGCAATCATCCAAGAGTCGCAACGCGACGGCAGGTGTCCCATGGCCGGAACCGAACGGGAAGACGGTGGGGTGGGACGGGAATTCCTGGTTGGGCGCCGGTTCGTGAATGCTTTTCTGTCGCAGCAGGCTAGATGGCATACAGGGACCTGAATCAGGGGAGTCGCTCGTTCTCCATTCAAGGGATTCTCTTTAACGCCCCATTTTTTCTCGGATGAGCCAGACAGGGCCTACTGAAATCTGGGGGACGATGTAAGTGAGTTGCCCACCTCTTCACCTCGCGACCAGTGCAAATCGTCCCTCCTGATTGAAGCAACGACGAATTGAACGGTACCGCATCCCTGCCAGATATATGGGTGGCACCTATCACATCCCTGCCAGATATATGGATGGCACCTATCAGACGGCAATCAAAGATGGCCGATCAGGTGACAGAAATTAGGTGGGTGGCACCTATCAATCAGGAGAAATTAGGTGGGTGGCACCTATCAAAGGCCGATCAAAGAGAAGTTCCCCCAGGAAGTGCTGAGTTTGGGGGCTCTCCTAGTGTTTCCCGGCTCCGCGTCCTGGTACAATGGGTTCACGCGAATCGATCGGCTGGGCAAGAAGACGGCTTGGCTGACGAATAACGCCAACAGAGGGTACGATCTGCGGGTTTCTAATCTGTCCCCGCCAGTTTTCTCGGAGTAGCAGGAGTATCAATCGATGACGGTTCCGGAGATGGGAGCTCAACGTCGGGGGACTCGGGTGACGTTTCTGGACCAGACGGGTGCCAAATCGGTGGAAGCAATCATCGCCGATTCGGTGGTTGTCCGGCGGATTCTGCCAAACATCGTGACAAAGATGAACCTGCCTGTCATGGGACCCGATGGTCAACCGATGTCCTACAGCTTGGACCACAAGGAGGGTAGCCGACGTTTACGCGAAGAACAGACGTTGCCCGAGGCACACGTCCGCGATGGGGATCATCTGATCGTGTACCCTGAAATCGTTGCAGGTTCAGGCATCCGCCATTCGCCTCGATACCGTCGGCTATGCAGCGATCAGAGAGCGCTCCAGCAGTTAAAGGCGACCAGCCCGGTTTTCGATTACGCGGCTTACTGTTCGGGGACGGGCCAGCCGCCCGAGGCGTATTTGATCACGTTTCAAGGACGGGGCCTGTACCGTCCGGAAGGTAGTTCCGAGGTGCTGGTTTGTGAACATCATCAGGTGCTGGTGCGTCTGGGGGCCGACTATCCGCGGCAGATACCCGAATTGGTCTGGAAGACACCCATTTATCATCCGAACATCTCGTCGAATGGGATTGTCTGCTTGGGTGGATACAGCACCTATTGGGCACCCAGCCTGCAATTGGACCAGTTGTGTGAAATGCTTTGGGACATGATCCGTTATCGCAACTATGATGTGGACAGCCCGTATAACCGCGAAGCGGCTCATTGGGTTCGAGGTCAAACGACGTTCACCTTCCCGATCGATCCACGTCCGTTGCGGCTGCAGGAACTGGTGCCGGTCTCGTGTGTCGATCGCTCGATTTCCGACGATTCGCCCATTCGTATTCTGGACGATACGCTGGAGATCGTCGAGGCGGAATTGATCTTGCAACCCGACGACCCGGTTGGCAGCCCGGAGATTCTTTACATCGATTAGGCCGATGTCGCGAAGAAAGCTTGCCTCGGCTGTTCGGCGCTGGGAATCGGACGGCAGGCACAGGGTCAATGCGCGACGGCGGACAATCATGAGCGGCGACCAGATGTGGATCGATGACGACGACCGTTATGCTCGTTTGCGGCTGATTCCCTGGTGGGACCAGCGGCGATTGAGCAATGCCCGTATCTTGGTGGTCGGCGCCGGTGCGTTGGGTAACGAGGTGCTGAAGAATCTGGCACTGGTCGGGGTCGGCCGGATCTACGTGGTGGATTTCGATCGCATCGAGATCGCCAACCTGACCCGTAGCGTCTTGTTTCGAGCTCGCGATCAGGGGCGGTGGAAAGCCGAGGTGGCGGCCGAAGCGATCCGGGATCTGAATCCGGACGTGAAGATCACCGCTTGCCATGGCGATGTGATGACCGATGTCGGATTGGGCGTGTTCCGCGATGCGGATGTGGTGATCGGCTGTTTGGATAATCGTGAGGCGCGTCTGTGGGTCAACCGCTGTTGTTGGAAGACCGGGACTCCATGGGTCGACGGGGGTATTCAGGAGATCAATGGGGTGGTGAAAGTGTTCACGCCGCCCGGCAGCGCTTGTTACGAGTGTGCGATGACGGAAAATGATTACCGATTGATCAATCTGCGATATAGTTGCCCGATGCTCCGAAACGAAGACATCGCGGTGGGGCGAGTTCCTACGGCGCCGACGATCGCATCGATGATCGGTGGTTGGCAGGCTCAAGAGGCACTGAAATTGCTGCACGGCATTCCCGTCGAAGGCGGCCAGGCTTTGGTTTACAACGGGATCGCCAACCGGTTCTACCGCACCCAGTTTCAACGCCGCGAGGATTGTTTAAGCCACGAGACGTATCCGGATCCCCTGGAGCTGCCTCTACGAGCCGCGGAGACCACCGCTCGGCAGTTGTTTGCCGCGATCGATGACGCTGCCGGCGAGGTTCCGATGCGGCTGTGCCTGGATCGCGATCTGGTTGTCCGCCTGTGCTGCGAGTCTTGTGGGACGACGGAATCGGTGATGAGACCCTTGGCAGCGATCGACAACCAGCGAGGCATCTGTCCCCAATGCGGGCAACCCAGGCGACCGGAACGGACACATCAAATCACCAGCGATTCGGAGCTAGTCGACCAAACGCTGGCCCAACTGGGTATCCCGCCGTATGACCTGGTCCGGGTCGTCAGCGAGGATCATCTGCGCGTGATCGCCCTGGCGGGCGATCGGCCGGGTATTTGGAGCACACCGACGGAATGAACCGATGGGAATGAACATGTCGGACCAGGAAATCGAATTCGGTCCTCTTGCCCAGACGCCGCGTCAGACGCGTCCACGGCCGGACCGCAACCAGCAGTGGGCTGTGGTTCCCTGCGGTGAAGTCGCTTCGGGCGATCTGCCCATCTTCGTCGACCTGGACGTCATGCGCGAGATGGAGAGTCACGCACGGTCGGACCGCCGAGTCGAATTGGGAGGCGTCCTGCTGGGCGGCCAGTTCGACGACCCGGACGGCCGGCCGTTTGTGCTGGTTCAGGACAGCTTGCGAGCACGGTACTACGAGAGCAGCAAGGGCAGCTTTAAGTTCACCCACGACACCTGGTCCGACATCACCAGCCGCCGCGAGCAATTCCCGCCGGACATGCAGATAGTCGGCTGGTATCACACGCATCCCGACTGGGGCGTCTTCCTGTCGGGGATGGACCTGTTTATCTGCGAACACTTTTTCAATCGACCGCTGGATGTCGCGCTGGTGATCGACCCTTGCCGTGACCAGCGAGGCTGGTTTCAATGGCAGGAGGAACCGGGCGCAAAGGTACGTCCGACGTCCGGTTTTTACTTGATCGCTTCGCGTCACCGTCGTAGCGAACTCGAACGCTATGCAGCTATTCTGGAAGGACGACTTCCGATGCCACACAACGATCACTCGCCCCAAACGGATCTGGCTCGATCAACGTATCCTGTGACGGTGACCAACGTATCGGATCCCCGCAGCGTTTGGTTTACGCTGGGGCTGATGGGCATGCTGACGGTCCAGTTGCTGGCGTTGATGTTGATCGCCTGGATCTTTTTCTCGCGATCGACCGACGCGCCCGGTGGCATTTTGCCCGACTCGACTCAAAGGCCGAGTTCCGGATCGGCGACCGTATCGGAAGCGGGTTCCCAAGACTTCGTTTTGGATCGGGAGGCGACGCTCGCCAGGGAACGAATCGAAGCTCAGCGGCAGTTGTTGGATCGGGTTATCGCGATCCTAGCCGACGGAGCGCCGGACGATCTGGTGTCTCAGCTCGAT
>REEF01001068.1 GCA_007695205.1 Planctomycetaceae bacterium | reverse complement strand
GGATGGATCATGTTACGTAAACTCGTCGAACAAGGTCTACGATCGGTTTGGGGATGCTCAAGATCCAAAAACGCCCCGATCTCCTTGTCGAAAATGTCGAACTCGAAAAAGTAGTGGGTCAGTTGCCGGTAGAAAACCGAGTGTCGGGCGTAAACCCATTCCCCGAACAGCAGGAAGCGGTTTTCGAGCCGTTGTTCCAGCACGTAACGCTTGACCGTGGCCCATTGCTTGAACAAGTCGTATTGCGGGTGCATCCCTGCCGTAATCAGATGTCGTTGGGTCGTCGTCCAACCGGTTGACAATCGGCAGAATCCGTTTCAGAATCGCCTGGACAACAATCTCTATTCGGAAAGCGAGGTGAATGATGAACCGGACATTGACAAGTATTCTGGCGGTGGCATGCAGTCTGGTCGTGACGTTGGGAGTTCGAGCCGATCAGCCGAGCGTGCGTCATGCGCCGCCGTTTCCCGAGATCGTCGTGGCGCCGAAGGCCGAAGGCCAGGCCGCCGAACGATATCAGGTTTTACGCGGCGATTTTCACATTCACACCATCCGGTCCGATGGCAAATTGACACCGGAAGACCGGGTGCGCGAGAGTTGGGAGTTCGGGTTCGATGTGATCGCCATCACCGATCATCGTAATTTTGTGGCTCATGACGAAGCCCAACCGGTGGCCGATCAATTGGGTATGATCCTGATCCGAGGCATGGAGACCGGGTTGCACCGGATGGAGCATCTGGTCGCACTGGACTTTGAACCGGACTACACACCGCGCGACGAGCACTCGTGGGATACCGAGCAGGACGGACCGCGTGTGCACTATCGCGAGCAATGGCCCAAGCTGACCGGCGCCGGCGCTCTGATGTTTTGGGCGCACCCTCATGTCGGCACGGACTCCGAGGGCCAATGGGTGGCCGAGACAGGCAAGCCGCTGGAGACACCGTGGCAGCACGCGATGCGCGAACCGATCGAGTGGGCGTTGGACCAGCAACTGCTGCATGGTATCGAGATCCGAAATCATACGATCCGCGCGGGCTGGGGAGTGGTACGAGACCGAGGAACGTTGTGGTACCCGATGGCCTTGGATTGGGCCGTCGAGCATGGGTTGACGGTCTTCGCCAACTCGGATATCCACGGCTGGCGCAAGGATTCCGGGGCGCCTGACGAAGACGAATCGGCCACGCTGGTCTTGGTGCGCGAACGCACACCCGAGGGTGTGATGGAAGCGTTACGGGCCGGTCGGACCGTCGGCCATTTCGCGGGGATGCTGGCGGCGCCGCAGGCTGCTGCCGAAATGCTGATCGAAGGCCTGACACACGTCGCCTACCGGTGTGGCGGCGAGGGCCCGACCCATGTCCGGATCGAAAACCGTGGCCCCGTGCCCCTGACCGCTCGATTGGTCTCGCCGGATCTGGAACCGGTCGAGATCGGCGCGTATCAAAGCGTGCTGCTGGAACTGGACGCAACGCCGGAGGAACTGGAGATCCAGTGGATGAACGTTCTCGTTCGCTCGGACACCTCGCTGATCACCCGGCACGCGCCCCATCCGTAACGCGGCCTCCAGAGCGTGGGGATTTTGGATTCTGGCGATTGGGGCTACCCGAAGACGGAAGGTCGCCAGGATCGCGGGAGACCTTCGGTCAGCGGTTTCGGCGGGGTCAGAGACCCGCGCCGAACAAGGACCCGCGCCGAACGGGGAGACCTGGGCCGAACGCGAGCATGCAGCGAATTTCGAAGATGGGCTCACGATGCGGGAGACGATTCCGTCGGCTGACCGCCCAGTCGCTGACCTGCTTGCATCACATGCCCGCGAAGGAATTGGTCGACGGTCATCGTCCGCTTTCCCGCCGGTTGAACCTGCCGGAGCGACAACAGGTGTTGTCCGGTTGCCACAAGGACTCGGTCCTTCTCCACCTGGACGATTTGCCCGGCCTGCGCACCTTCCGGCACCGGTCCTTCCACCACCTGGACTTGGTCCAGGATCAATCGCATCGCCGTGCCGTCGGGACGCAGCCAGTCGGTGAAGGTCAAGGGCCAAGGCTTCAGCGCGCGGACCTGGTCGCGGATCTGTTTCGCCGAGCGGCGCCAATCGACCCAGCCGTCCTGCTTCTTCAGTCGAGGTGCTCGAGTGGCCAGCGATCGATCCTGAGCCGTGCCGATCGGAGATAGACCATCCCAAGCCTCGAGCATCGGCAATGCCTGACGGACAGCCTCGACGCCCAAATCGGCCAACCGACACTCCAACTGGACGGCATCTTCGTCGTCGCCGACCGGGGTCGCCAACTGGACCAGGCAAGGGCCGCTATCCAATCGGGGCGTCATATGGATCACGGTGACGCCCGTTTCACGTTCACCCTTCATTATGGCCCATTGGATGGGCGCAGCACCGCGATACGCCGGCAGCAGCGAACCATGCAGGTTGATGCCTCCCTTGGAGCTGACTCCCAGGGTCTCGGCGGACAGGATCTGGCCATAGTCGCAGACGACCAGCAGATCGGCAGCCATATCTGCCAGTTGCTGTCGCGCCTCGAGCACATTGACATCGGTCGGAGCCAGGATCTTGACGCCCCGCGCCTGGGCGAGATCCTGCATCGGATTAGCGGGCGTCTTTCGTCGACCTTTGGCTGGCGGAACGGGCCGAGTGACCAGTGCGGCCAATTCGTGCGAGGAATCCAAAAGCCATCGGAACGTCGGGACGGCGAACGGCCCCGTTCCCATCATCAGCAATCGCATGTTGCGCTCTCCCAGACAGCCAAGAGGCAAAGCTCATCAAAACGTTCAGGATACGCCAGCAAGCCAACTGGGTGAAGAACCTCGCCAACAAACTCCCACGTGGGCCGGATTGGCAATCCGTCCTACGGGTTCAGCCAACCGCTTAGACCATGCGTTGGATCACGGCGTCGGTGAATTCAGTGGTACCCAACGGGCCGCCCAGATCACGCGTCGTCTGACCATCTTTCAGCGCCTGATTATAGCCGGTCTTGATCCGCTCGGCCGCCACCCGGCATGCTTCGTCGTGGCGGGTATCGGCCAGATGATTCAGCATCATCACGGCGGACATCAACAGTGCCAGCGGGTTGGCAAGGCCCTGCCCGGCGATGTCGGGCGCCGATCCATGAACGGCTTCGAAGACCGCCTGGTCATCCCCGTAGTTCGCGCCCGGTACCAGTCCCAGTCCGCCGACCAACCCGGCGCACAGATCGCTGACCACGTCGCCGTACAGGTTCTCCAGCAGCAGGATATCGTATTGCGTGGGGTCTTGGACCAGCTTCATGCACCCGGCATCGATGATGGTCTCCTGATACTCGATGTTCGGGTATTCTTGCTGATGGACCTCACGGGCACAACGCAGGAACAGGCCATCGGTCATCTTCATGATGTTGGCTTTGTGGAAGATCGTGATCTTCCGGCGCCCACGTTTGGTCGCGAAACGAAACGACCACTGGGCGATGCGTCGGCAGGCGGACTCCGTCGCGATTTTCATGCTCATCACCGCGTCTTTGGTGATCTGATTCTCGACCCCGCTGTACAGCCCCTCGGTATTTTCGCGGATGATGATCATGTCGACATCTTGGAAGCGCGTCGAGACGCCTTGCAAGTTCCGCACAGGTCGCACGGCGGCGTACAGATCCAGTCGTTTACGAAGCTGGACATTGACCGAAGTAAAGCCCTCGCCCACCGGGGTCGTGCAGGGACCTTTCAACGCCACACCGTAGCGAGTGATCGCTTCCAGCGTTTCTTCAGGCAGCACGTCACGGTTGCCCGAGTGTAAAGCGGCCAGGCCCGCATGGCGTTCGATCCATGAAATGGGCGCCTTGGCCGCTTCCAGGATGCGGCAAACCGCTTCGGTGACTTCGGGGCCAATCCCGTCCCCAGGGATCAAAACAGCAAGATGATTCGACATGGCTTACCTCAAATTCTTGGCAAAAAATCAAACAGCAGTTAGCAAGACCTAATCTTTGTCTGAAAAGGGGTCTGACCCTTTGGAGGGCACGCTGAAAACTCGAGAAAT